>JAAXQI010000183.1 GCA_012974315.1 Desulfobacterales bacterium
ATTTTTTAGACAGTCGATATTATAGTAAACGGTTCCTTCCTGACAGAATGAAGCTTTAGATTTGTGTCCGGTAGAAATATTTTTGAAAAAACTGTAGCATTCTTTGATCATAATCGAGTTGGTTCGACAAAATGGTTTGGGCCTGTTCATATTTTAACAAGGACATATAATGAGCGCACAGAGTTTATTCAGTAAGAAGAATATTGAATCACAACAGCCTGATACCCGCACAGGCCTTATGGAAGAACTGAACCTCCCACCAGGGATGATTGCCTTTGTTCGAAAGAATGCCAGGAATCTGCAGATTGGCCTGATCTCTTTTGTAGTTTTGGTTCTTGCCTGGGTATTTTATGATTATTACACTGTACTTCAGGAAAACAAAGGTGCTTCACTTCTGGCTTCTGCCATGCAGACAGAATCACTGGATGAACGGGCCTGGGTGCTGGAGAATGTTATCAGTGATTATTCCCGAACCGAGGCCGCTCGCTGGAGCAAGCTGGAACTGGCCCATCTCGACTATCAGGAAGGCAGATTTGATGCAGCGGTTACAAAGTATGAAGAGGTCATTGCCAAGCTTTCTGCTGACAACTCCCTCGTGCCACTCGCCAGGATGAACCTGGCCCAAACGTATGAGGAAACCGCCCAGTACGATCAGGCTATAGCCCAATACATTCTATTAAAAAAATCCACCGGCTTTAGTGATGAAGCACGCCTTGCCCTGGGCAGAATTTATACTGCAAAGGACCAGACGGCTCAAGCACGCAAGGAATATGAAGAGCTTTTGGCTGGTATGGAAGATGAAGCTGACCCCCAGCTCAGGTCACGGGTACAGGCTTTGCTTATCTCTTCAGGTGGTGAAAATATTATTCCAGCCTCCCAACCTGAAGAAAATAAAGAGTAACTGCTTACCCCGGCATGCAGACCATCCACTCATTGGCTGATATGACCTGCTGGTCCAATGAAGTTATTGGCAGCGGCAGCACCATCGCCCTGGTCCCAACCATGGGATACTTTCATGAAGGCCACCTGGAACTGATGCGGTCGGCCTCCCGTCTGGCTGACCGGGTCGTGGTCAGTCTGTTTGTCAATTCCCTGCAATTTGGCCCAAGTGAAGATCTTGCTAGCTATCCCAGAGATTTAGCGAGGGATAGCAGCATGGCTGCAGATGAGAATGTGGATATTCTTTTTGTGCCGACTGACATTGAGATGTATGAACCTGATTTCAACGCCCGTGTCAGGGTTGACGGTATAACAGATACACTTTGCGGGAAACAGCGGCCTGCTCATTTTGAGGGGGTGACAACTGTGGTTGCAAAGCTGTTTAACATAGTCAAACCCCATATTACTGTTTTTGGACAGAAGGATTTTCAGCAGTTTTGCGTAATCCGCAAAATGATCCGGGACCTTAATTGGGATATTGAGATTGTCGCCCATCCCATAGTCCGGGAGGAAGACGGCCTGGCCATGAGTTCCCGCAACACGTATCTCTCCAGGGAGGAGCGGGGGAAAGGGCTCTGCCTTCATAAGGCAATCCAGCACGCAAAGAAAAGATTCGACAACGGTTTAACAGACGCAGAGCTGCTAAAGTCTGAGATACATGATATTATTTCAGCCTATTCCGGGGTTAGTATTGACTATATCTCTGTAGTTGATAAAAATAATCTTTCAGATAAGGAAGTGATCGATTCAAATAGTGTTCTGGCCCTGGCAGTAAGAGTTGGCCAAACGAGATTGATGGACAATTGTTTTTTGGGAAATGATACTGAAACAAGCAACTGATACTGGTAAATTATAATGCAACGGCACATGTTAAAATCAAAAATACACCGGGCTACCATTACTCAAGCAGACCTGAATTATGAGGGCAGCCTGACAATTGATAAAGAACTCATGGATGCTGTGGATCTGCATCCCTATGAGCGGGTGATGGTCTATAACATTAACAATGGCGAACGTTTTGATACCTATGCCATTATGGGGAAAACGGGCTCGGGGGTTATTGGTTTGAATGGGGCTGCTGCCCGCAAGGGATTGATCGGAGATCTGATCATTATTGTCAGCTATGCATTTTTTTCTGAAGAGGAATTAAATGTCTATAGCCCGAAGATTGCATTATTGGATAAATCGAACAAGATTAAAAAATGGCTGCATAAGTAGATTGAATACAATGAGCAGCCAAACCTAGGAGAACAAAAAATGCCAGGCTTTGAGGTCTTTGGTGAGAAAGAAAAACAGGAGATAATGGACGTACTGGAAACCGGTGTTTTGTTTCGTTATGAATTTGGCGAACAACGCAAGGGTGTGTATAAGGTCCGTTCCTTTGAGGAGAATTTCGCCAAGTATAATGGAGCTGGTTATGCCCAGGCAGTGACCTCGGGTACCGTAGCCCTGAAAGTGTCCCTGGCTGTGCTCGGTGTCGGGCCGGGCGATGAGGTCATAACCCAGGGATTTACCTTTGTGGCCACCTGGGAGGCAATTTTCGATGTCGGGGCTATACCTGTTTTCACAGAAGTTGACACCACGCTTAATATGGATCCTGCTGACCTGGAGAGAAAAATAACCGAGAAAACAAAGGCCATTATTCCCGTACATATGCTTGGCTCAGGAGCCAGGATAGATGAGATCATGGCCATTGCAGATAAACATAATATCCCGGTGATAGAAGATACGGCCCAGGCAGCTGGAGCAACATGGCGAGGCAAACATCTCGGGACGTTCGGTAAATGCGGCACCTTTTCATTTGATGCAGTCAAGACAATGACCACAGGTGAAGGCGGCATGATCATAACCGATGATGATAATATCTGGCGTAACATGTCTGAATACCATGATCATGGCCATGATCATATTCCCAACCCCAGCGGCAGGGGGGGAGAAGGCAGGAGCTTTATCGGATTCAATTACCGTATGATGGAACTACAGGGTGCTATTGGTATTGCTCAGCTTGCCCAGCTTGATTCCATGATTGTTGCCCAGAAGAAAAACAAGGCTGCCATGAGAAATTCGGTCAGTAAGCTGCCGGGCGTGACATTTAGAACCCTGGTTGATGATGAGGGCGATTCTGCAACATTTCTGGCCTTTTTCCTGCCAAGTCGTGAAAAGGCCCAGGCCGTTAACCGCGTTCTGCAGGATAACGGGGCAGGGGCCATTAGCTTTGCCGATAATACCTGGCATTACTATCCCAAGTGGGAGCATATTATAAATGGCTCCACAATCACAGATAGCGGCTGGCCGTTTAAAGATCAGGACGGCAGAAGAAGGGTGGTATATGATCCGCAGAATCTGCCAGGTTCAACAGAGATCATGAACAGGCTCCTGGTATTCCAGGTACCAATTAAATTGTCTGAAGAACGCTTGCAGCAGATAGATGCAGCCATGGAAAAAGCTGCTGCTGATCTCACAAGCTGATACAGCCACATCTACTTCGTCCCAGAAAACCCGGCATATTATAATATAGCCGGGTTTTCTGCTTCTCGTATCTACGGCTGTCCCAACCTGTGAGATGACCGTGATAGTCTTTTGTTTTCAGTTTATATCTCAATATGTTTTAAGAACGGTGTTTTACTAAAACATACTGTATGTATTGTTTAGTACAAAGTGAAAACCCTGGTCCTCAGGGCCAGGTCAGAGTTCAGCGGCTAAGCCGTCTGTACACTGTGAGTTAATATTGTTACTCCGAGGTTGAGTTGCCCCTCAAGACAACCACAACCAAGGAGTAACAATAATGAGTAGATTTCGGAGATTATCACAAACATTGTGGCACTGCCAGTATCATATTGTGTGGGTGCCCAAATACCGCTATCGGATATTGGATGGTAAGATAGCGGATGAGGTAACAAACTATTTATGTGCATTTTCTGACCAGCAGCAGTGCGAGATTGTTGAACTAAATGTTCAGAATGATCATGTGCATCTGCTTGTAATGGTGCCCCCGAAGATTTCAATATCTGATTATATCGGGAAGCTAAAAGGTCGCACAGCCATCCGAGTATTGAACAAGTACAAAAGGTTGAAAAGGAAACCCTATTGGGGCAATCATTTTTGGGCCAAAGGGTATTGCGTAGACACCGTTGGTTTGGATGCTGACATGATTCGCAAATATGTCAAATACCAAGAAGCTCAAGAAAAAAGAGCGGAACAATTAGGCTTATTCTAAATTAACAAGTAGGGGCAACTCAACCTTGTCCCCTCTGGGGGCAAGGCAAAATAACCCCTTCAAGGGGTAACCAATACCGGCCCCTCAGGGGTCGGATATTTATTATCTATTCCTCCTTTTCAACTAAAACACGAATGAACCCAAAAATGTTTCGGAAAAATGATGATTAAAAGACTTCTACTTCTTTCACTCCTCTTGTTTCTGTTGTTTGTAACAGCCTTTCACCCCCAGTCATTGGCAATTGCAAAAGATATCCAGGGTCTCTATTCTCCTGAAGAGATGGGTTTCATAGAGAATGGCGGCTATGCAGTAAAAAAGGATGGCCGGATTATAGCAGCGCATAATCTCCATGAAAAGTTTGTTCCTGCCAGCATAGTGAAGATAGCAACCAGTTTGACAGCTCTGCGAGTTTTAGGCCCTAAGTACCGTTTCGAAACGCATTTTTATATTGATGCGAACCAGAATCTCTATATCAAGGGCTTTGGGGATCCTTTTCTCATCTCAGAGGAAATTTCCTTTATTGTCAGAGAACTGAAAAAACTTGGTTGTCAGAGAATCAATAATATCTATATCGATGACACGGCATTTAATATTGGCATTTCAGCAGATGGTGCGGGTTTGAGTGATAATCCCTATGATGCGCAAAATAACGCATTAGCTGTTAATTTTAATACTGTAAATTTAACAAAAGAGAAGACCGGGAAAGTCCATTCGGCAGAAGTGCAGACTCCGACTTTACCATTGATGGCAGAACTGGCAGAAGATTTAGAACCGGGCCTGCATCGCATTAACATCAGTCAGTACGAGACAGCAGGTCATGAAATTATAAGCCGCTATACAGGAGAGCTGTTTCGGGCCTTCCAGCACAGTGAGAATATCCCGGGGGAAGGTATAATTGCCAGCAGAAAAACGCCTGGCAATTTGCCCCTTTTTTACAAACATCAATCAAGTAAAGCATTGGAAGATATTATTGCACCCCTCATGCTCTACTCAAATAACTTCATAGCCAACCAGCTTTATCTTGCCTTGGGAGCAAAGGTTTACGGGTATCCGGCAACCTGGAAAAAAAGCAGGGGGGCGGTAGCGGATATCCTGTTGAATGAGTTTGGAATTTTTGCAAGTGAGATTAGAATTGTTGAAGGATCAGGACTATCACGAAAGAATCTGGTCTCTCCCTATGCCATGATTTTACTGCTCGATTTATTTAAGCCACATAGTGGCTTCCTGCCACAAGAGGATGGGATGTTCCTGAAATCAGGTACATTGAAAGGGGTTTATTCTTTTGGTGGATATTTTTCAGACAATAATGACCTGGACAGTTTTGTCCTGATGCTGAATCAGGATAAGAACACCAGGAGGATTCTGCTTCACGAGTTGGAACAGATTTATAACAAGTATTAAATTTGTCGATCTCGTAGACAGGGAACAAAGTGAGACTTGGAAAAGGCACGGGACGGACACATATACCCTTATAAATCGATGATGTTATACCGTGGCGCTTGTTTTGCTGCAGTGTTTTCCGAGTGAATCAAATTGGAGAAAATGTTTTGAAAAAGCAAAAGCGGGCCATCCGCCGATTGATGTCCCGCTTTTTAGAGTCATCACCTGATAAGGGGGATACTAAGGTCAAATGCCTCAGAAAATCAGGTGACAACTAAATTTAATATGTTTTTGGCGCATTATCCCAGAATCGTGCCTTTTCAGTAAAGGTTGCTTCAATGGGTATTACAGCGCAGCCGATTGACCGAAGTTCATCTACAACAGCACCAATAAGTTTTTCCAGGCTCGCTTCAACTGTATCGGTCAAATCAAGTCCGATATCAATACTCTCGGGTTCAACACCAAAGAGCACCAGGTTTTCCGGAAGTTCATCAGTTAACATGGCAGCAGCAAGAAGATCTGACAAGCCAAGCTGGTGTGGGGATATTCGTATCCGAAAGGCTGCCGGCACTTCATCACCTTCAATCCGGCCTACCGTTCCAGGTTTCTGGTCGAATTTCATGACATCAATGATGATGAGATAATCCCGCTTGCGTATATGGCGCAGCAATTCAATACCGGAAGTGCCACCGTCAAGCAGCTCCACGTTTTCCGGAAATGTGTATCTCCGTTGCAGTTCATTCAGGGCGCGGACGCCAACCCCTTCGTCAGTTAGGAGAACGTTGCCAACACCTAGTACAAGTATATCCAATAGAACTCCTATATTCGGGATTACAGGACTTTCACCTTGACAATCTCGTTATTGTTTTTGTCAACCATGTGAACGGCACAGGCCAGACATGGGTCGAATGAATGAATAGTCCGCAGGATTTCAAGCGGTCTTTCGGGTTCAGCCACAGGGTTGCCGAGAAGTGCTGCTTCATAGGGACCGAGGTCATCTTTACTGTTTCTAGGCCCGGCATTCCAGGTTGAGGGTACTACAGCCTGGTAATTTTTAATCTTGCCGTTGTCAATGACTATCCAGTGTGAAAGTATGCCGCGGGGTGCCTCGTGATAGCCGAATCCCTGCACTTCGCCTTTTGGAAAACTTGGTGGATTAAACGTGGTTGTATCGCCGCTGGCAATATTGTTGACCAGGGCTGTCCATTGATTTTCCAGGGTGTCATTAAGTACGGCACAGCGGATAACCCTTGCAGCGATCCTGCCGATGGTAGAATGAAGCGCACCGACTCCAACCTTGCTGCCCACAAGTGAGCTGACTGTATCAAGCACCTGGGTAGCATATTTTTGCGTCGGTTTGTGGCCAGCTGCAAACATGCACAGAACATTAGCCAGAGGGCCAACCTGGGCAGGCTCATCCTGGAAGGTTGGAGCTTTGACCCAGGAATACTTGCCGTCATCCTGCCAGTCAGTATACTTGGGCACGGTTTCTCCCTCATAGGGAGTCCTGTTCCATTCACCATCATACCAGGAATGTTTGATTGACTCCTTGACGTTGTCTTCAAAGAAAGGATCATTAAAACTTTTGATTGCAGTAAATTTGCTGATATCTCCACCAGGAATGTAACCGCCAGGCAGTTCAAAACTTGTCCCTTTGGTATCCATCGGCATGTCAGGAGCGGAAAGATAATTGGTTACACCCTTTCCGTAGCCGGTCCATTCTGCATAAAATGCGCCGATTGCAGCAACATCTACCATGGCAACCTGTTTGACAAAGTCATCGGCTTCAGCAATCAGGGTTTTGATGAGGTAAAGTTTTTCCATGTTCAGGGTGTCGGGGCTGTCAAGGTTGATGGCATTGGAAACACCGCCAACAGCCATATTCTGAATATGGGGGGTCTTGCTGCCAAGGATAGCAACGACATTATTTATCTTACGCTGGTATTCCAGGGCCTGGAGATAATGGGTAGCTGCCAGAAGGTTTACTTCCGGTGCCAGTTTCATGGCCGGATGTCCCCAGTACCCACTGCCGTATATACCGAGCTGGCCTGAATCTACCAGTGTCTGCAAACGTTTTTGGGCACCCCTGATCTCTTCAAAGCTGTTTCGTTTCCAGGGAGAAAGACTCTGGCCGAGTTTTGCGGTGGCCTTTGCATCAGCCGAGAGAGCAGAGACGATGTCTACCCAATCAAGCGCACAGAGATGGTAGAAATGGACGATATGATCATGAACTGCATGGGCACCCATGATAATGTTTCTGATGTACTGGGCATTGAGTGGAATTTCCATGCCGAGTGCATTTTCTACGGAACGCACTGAAGCCAGTGCGTGAACTGACGTTCAGACCCCGCAGAAACGTTGGGTGAACAGCCATGCCTCCCGAGGGTCGCGGCCTTGGAGAATTACTTCGAAGCCGCGCCACATCTGGCCCGATGACCAGGCATTAGTCACCTTGCCATTATCAACCTCGCAGTCAATCCGAAGATGCCCTTCAATCCTGGTAACCGGATCAATTGTTATTCTTTTCGCCATTTGTTTTTCTCCTTAACTCTTGGGTCAGTAATGTATAGACACAAAATTGAATTATCTTATTATACCTTGGCCTGCCCATGACCTGACAGAACCGGCAGTTTTTTGACAAATATCATGTACAACAGAATCTCGGCTGAGATGATTGTATAGGTAATAAATTGCTCACCAATGGCTGGGAAATAATGGAAGCCTTCACCGGGATTAAACCCGATGAGATAGGTGTTGAAACGAAAGAGCAGGCCGCCAAGCATCAGGAAACAAGCGGATAAAAAGAGCATTTTGGCACTTTTTCTGTTTGTTGCAGAGGCAAGGATTACCAGCGGCAGGATATGGAGAATGTTTTCCAGTAAAAACATATTTCCCTGCAGGTCACCATTGAAAGCAAGACCAAGCTGACCCCGCATCAGGATGTCGCCGAAGCGGATAACAAGAAAAATGACCAGGAGTATGGGGATCACCAGGGAAAGTTTAGTCAGTATGTTTGTTTCAAAAGGTCTTTTAAAGCCAAGGGAGGAAATAGTTGATTCAAAGATCACCACCGTGTAACCCATGGTTATGGCTGAGATGAGAAAGGTCAGCGGCAGCATGGGTGTCCACCAGAGCGGAGAAAGCTTGTTGCCTGCCAGGATCATGAGGCTTCCCAGTGAAGATTGGTGCATGGTCGGCAGCAGAATGCCCAGAGCAATAAAGAAGATCATTAGTTTATTGACCTTGGACTTGGTGCCTGATTTTGCCTCTAAAAAGGTAGGGGAGAACTCTATCCAGAGAACCCCTATATAGACTGCAATACAGAGTGCGACTTCAAGGAGCACGGAATTGAAATTTGTGTACCAGGGCAGGAAGACATTGTAGATTTGCCAGTAACGTCCGATATCAATGAAGACTGAGACACCGGCCAGGGTATAGCCGAACATACTCGCGAGAAGGGCAGGCCTCACCAGTGGATGATATTCTCCATTGTTGAATGCATATACCAGAAGCGCCATGGAATAGCCGCCGCAGGCAAAAGCCGTACCTACAACAACATCATAGGTGATCCAGATGCCCCAGGGGAAGCCGTCATTCATGTTGGTGACAGCTCCAATACCGAAGATAAAACGCTTAGACAGGAAATATATTCCGATCAGGGTTATTATGAGGAAAAAAAGGAATGGACCCGTAAAAACTTTACCTCCTACAGGTTTTGCCTCGCTCATATTCTGTACCTCCAATCCATTTATATTGAGGTTCTAGTCTTTATCATTCTGACTTCTATTAACGAAATAGAACAACCCGGCAAGTGCAATAATCGGAACAATCATGCCCTTATAGAGTGTATGCTGGATATTCTCAGCAGTAGCAGCATATGATTTTTCGGGTAGCTCAGGTAACCCAAGCTTGCTGAATGGAATACCTGCAAGCATAATAACCTGGGTGCCGCCAACTTCGTTTTCACCATAGATTTGCGGGACATAGCTTGCCGCTTCCCGGGAAAAGATCTTGCCGGAATCAAGAGAGGAAACCGGGAAATCATAATATTTTCCTGGATCCATCTGCTGACGCCTCTTTGCTTCGGCCAACAGCTCGTTGGTCGGTCCGAATACAGTAGCGCCGGTTGGGCATAAACTACAGCAGCCAGGTATTTCTCCCTTTACCAGTAAATGCGAGCAGAGCTGGCATTTGACAATCTGCGGAAAGGCGGAATCCCATTCAAATTTTGGAATATTGAATGGGCAGGCAACCTGGCAGTAGCGGCAGCCTATGCAGGCATCCTTGTTATAGGTCACGACCCCGGTGTCAGGATTTTTGCGCATTGCGGAAACGGGGCATGCTGAAACGCAGCCAGGATCAGCACAGTGCATGCATTGACGCTTCACATATGCAAAACCATCTGTTTCCTGGTCTTTGTTTGTACCGGTGCCGTTTTCGTATTTCTTGATGATATTGAGTGTCTTGGCTGACAAGTCCCTGGGGTTTTCCCAAATGGGCAACAGGTCAGAGCTTTCCACCGGCATATCATTTGCTTTTTTACAACCAACCATGCAAGCCTGGCATCCTATACAGAGAGTCGAATCGTACAGGAAGCCGAGGGCGCCGGGCAGGCGCTCTTTTATCTCGGCTTTGGCAAAGGTGGGTTGTCCAACTGCTGCCAGGACACCGCACCCGGCAGCTCCCTTAAGAAAATCTCGTCGTTTGATTTTCATAAACCTAAGCTCCCTGGGTAATTAGTCCTGTTTCTTTTCTTCCTGGCCAACTTTCTTCACGGCGACTGCTCCGGCTCCAAGTGCAGCTCCTGCAACTACTGCAGCCAAGGCTACAGCGCCTGTACTCATACCACCACCGTGATCGACGTTAATAGGTGTCAGACCTGCTGCGGGGGTAATATTTTTTACATTTGCAGGAGTATGGAGCGGAACTGTAAATCCAACGCCTTCTTCGGAACACCCAAAGCAGGGATGCCCGGTATTGACTGGCCAGGTTCCCATGTCATTGAAGCGCAGGGTTGAACAGTTATTATAGGTTTCAGGCCCTTTGCAGCCGAGTTTGTACAGACAGAAGCCATTACGATGACCTTCATCACCAAACTGTTCAGCAAAACGGCCGGCATCGAAATGTGGTCTTCGCTCGCAGTTTTCATGGATTAAGCGGCCATAGGCAAATTTGGGTCTGAGTTTGTCATCGAGCTCTGGAAGTTTTCCAAAGGTTACATAGTAAAGTACGGTTGAAAGGAAGTTGTAACCATTTGGTGGGCAGCCGGGAATATTAATGACCGGAATACCTGTACCTTCCAAAATTTTGTAAACCGGGGTTGCTCCGGTGGGATTAGGTCCGGCTGAAGGGACCCCACCCCATGTGGCACAAGAGCCGATGGCTATAACTGCAGCAGCTTTTGGAGCAGTTTCCTGTAATATCTCAAGCACAGGCTTCCCGGCAATCTTGCAGTAAATGCCACCGTCCTTTACAGGAATGGAGCCCTCACAGACAAGGATAAATTTACCCTTGTTCTCTTCAATGGATTTGGCCCGATATTCCTCGGCCTGATGGCCGGCTCCGGTATTCAGGGTCTCTGCATAATCGAGGGCAATAAGGTCCAGGATCAGATGCTCAAGAGTTGGATGTGATGTGCGCAGCAATGTTTCGGTGCAGCCGGTGCATTCCTGCCCTGAAAGCCAGATGACTGGAGGACGCTTCTTGGCTGCTGTTGCCGCTTCAGCAATCTTCGGGCCGAAACTTGCTGGAAGACCCATATATACCGCAGTTGCGGTACAAACTTTGAGAAAGTCCCTTCGCGACACTCCGCTGGGGATATTTTCAAAGTCAGACTCTCTGCATTTCATAGACAATCCTCCTTACACTGGTTGGGATAATGTTTACTGTTGCATATTCTGACGTAAAATTGATACTAGGTGTTTCTACTTATACATTAGGTATTAATACCCAATTC
>JAAXQI010000184.1 GCA_012974315.1 Desulfobacterales bacterium
GCCCCCGCTCCATGGACAAGATATACCTGGTCTTCGATTTTCTCCCCTTTGATTTTCATGGCAGCAAAAATTGCCGCCAGAGTTACAGCGCCTGTTCCCTGGATATCATCATTAAATGAAATCAGATCATGCAGGTATGCATCCCTTACCGCGAATGCATTCTGCTTGGAAAAATCCTCCCACTGGCAGAGAGAATGAGGAAAAACATTTTTAAAGGCCCTGGCAAACTGCTGTATAAATTTCACATACTCAGAACCGGTCAGTCTGCGATGGCGCCACCCAAGATATTCCTCATTTTTAAGCAACTCTTCGTTGTTAGTCCCTACATCAAGGGAAATAGGCAGACAATGCCATGGAGCAATGCCGGCCCCCTGAGTATACAGCATCAACTTCCCAAGACAAATTGCAATACCGCCTGCACCCTGGTCTCCGATACCCAGAATTCCCTGGTTATCAGTCACCACAGCGACACGAATATCACGATGCCGATAGCGATGCAGTATCTCCTCTGCACGATCAATATTACCGGGAAAGATATGGATGCCGTTTGCACTGCGGAACATGGAGGAATACTGCTGGCAGGCAAGCCCCACAGTCGGTGTGTAAATTATCTCCATAAAACGTGGGATATCGGTAGCAATAACCGCGTGGGCCAGAGTTGCATTGCGGTCAAACAAAGAACGCATATATATATAACGCTCAATATCATCCTGTTTTTTAAAAACCTTCTCCAGGCTATTTTTAACCTGCTGTTCAAGTGGTCTCTTAGTTGGAGGCAGACTTCCATCCATACCAAGATCAAGCCTTTCGGTTTCGTTGAAAGCAGTGCCCTTGTTCACATAATTATTACCCTGCACCCCAATCCCCCGGGTGTGGACTCTGATTTCTTTAGTATTGCCATACTCGTCATAAACAAATTTATAACTTTTTGGTGGCATTAAATTGTCCTCCATATCGGGTAGTTACTTGAACTTTCCACCGCTTCTATCCTGTCTGCGTTTACCATACTGCAACATAATCGGAAACTTAAAAATCCGGAAATAATTTTATCGCATCCCATCCATTCCGAAAAAGCATCGACAAAAGTCAATGATTCCAGTAGGATTTCTTATACAGGAATACAGTCCCAAACCTTTCATCCGCTAACGGATTTATCAATGCCTGAAAGAAAAAAGAAAAGCAATTCTCCATCTGATCCAGAACAGAATCCTGACAGCTACTGGGAAACAAAACAAAAGCTTGACAAGAGGGGCAAAAAGCTCTTTGTTCAACAGATTTTTGAAGACTGGTGCAAGGGTTGCGGCATCTGTGTTGCTTTCTGTCCTGCCGAAGTTTTTGAACAGAATAAAACCTCCACTCCGACAATAAAAAATCCCGATGCCTGCACCGGTTGCAGGTTCTGCGAATTTCACTGCCCAGATTTTGCCATATCCATTCATGATAGATACCCTGACAGGAGAAAAAAGAAAAATGGTACCTGAGTTGAATGGCAAGAAATTGCTCTTGCAGGGTAATGAGGCCATGGTGGAAGGCGCCATTGCCGCAGGATGCCGTTTTTATGCAGGCTATCCCATAACCCCTGCCTCCGAGATAAGTGAACGAATGTCATACCGCTTGCCCCAGGTAGACGGCACCTTTATCCAGATGGAGGATGAAATATCCAGCCTGGGTGCTGTAATAGGGGCTTCACTGGCAGGGGTCAAAAGCATGACCGCCACAAGTGGTCCAGGATTTTCACTTATGCAGGAAAATCTTGGATATGCCTGCATGACAGAAGTCCCCTGTGTTATTGTTAATGTCATGCGTGGTGGACCCAGTACGGGGTTGCCGACCAGTCCGGCACAGGGTGACGTAATGCAGGCCAGGTGGGGAACCCACGGTGATCACCCTATAATTGTACTTTCAGTTGCATCGGTGAGTGAATGTTTTTCCATTATTGTAACCGCTTTCAACCTCTCTGAAAAATACAGGGTTCCGGTAATTGTGCTTTCCGATGAGGTGGTGGCACATTCCCGTGAAACGTTCACAATCCCGCCTGCTGATTCCATTGAAGTTGTTGACCGTATAGCCCCCAATGTGCCACCGGAATGGTACAAACCCTATGAAGACAACAGCCGGGGGGTGCCTACCATGTCATCCATGGGAGATGGATACCGTCATCATGTCACTGGTCTGGTACATGATGCAGATGGTTTTCCCACTGATAAACCTGAGGATATAGAAGCCTTTACAAAAAGGCAGTTCAAAAAAATAACCAATGGTTTTTTTGAAATTCAAATCACCAAAAAATTCAACCTTGAAGATGCTGAAATAGTAGTAATTGCTTATGGTTCTGTTGCCCGTTCTGCCCGCCATGCTGTAGCCATGGCCCGCGCCCAGGGTATTAAAGCCGGACTCATCCAACTTGTCACCATCTTCCCTTTCCCGAAAAATACTGTGGTAAATGTGATGCGCCAGTGCAAAGCGGTCCTGGTGCCTGAAATGAACATGGGCCAGATCAGCCGGGAGGTAAAGCGGGTCAACCCGGGCACGACGGAGGTGTTCAAATACAATCGTATTGACGGCCAACTGATCACTCCGCAAGAAATTTTTGAAGAAATCCAAAAAATCTGAGACACACCATTATGATACAACCAAGACCTGCAACTCATAATTGGAGATGACCCCATGCCTAAGGGAATGACGGAATTACGCCATAAGTATTTACGGCATCACAAAAAATTCCCCCATGTCTGGTGTTCAGGCTGCGGCAACGGCATCGTACTCGGCGCTCTTATCCGCGCCATTGAACGACTGAAGCTGAAAAAAGATGATATAGTGCTTGCTTCAGGCATAGGCTGCTCCGGCCGTATGCCCACGTATGTGGATTTCAATACAGTGCACACCACACACGGCAGGGCATTGACCTTTGCAACCGGCATCAAACTCGCTAAACCGTCGCTTAACGTAATTGCTGTCATGGGAGATGGAGACGCCACTGCTATCGGAGGAAATCACTTTATTCACGCTGCCAGGCGTAACCTGGACCTCACCGCTATTATCATTAATAACCAGATTTATGGAATGACCGGGGGCCAGGCCTCTCCAACTACACCTTACGGGGCGAATTCAACCACTTCCTCATTTTCCAATATCGAACATGCCTTCTCCATTGCTGAACTCGCCGTTGCAGCGGGAGCGAGTTTCGTAGCCCGTGGAACTGTTTATCATGCAGCACAGCTGGATAAACTCATAGAAAAAGGTATTCGCAAAAACGGTTTCAGTGTTGTGGAAATAATGTCGAACTGCCATGTACAATTCGGCCGGCGCAATAATATGGGTGACCCGGTCACCATGCTCAACTGGTTTAAAGAACACGCCATTTCCAAGGTCAACGGCTCAAGCATTCCGCCTGATTCCCTTGATGACAATTTCACCATAGGTATTCTGGCAGACGTTGATAAACCGGATTACATTGCGGAATACCAGAAGATAAGGCAAATGGCCAAAGGGAAGTAACATTATGGATGTTGATCGTTTCGAGATACGATTAAGCGGTTCAGGCGGCCAGGGAATTATTCTGGCTTCCATAATACTGGCAGAAGCAACAGGCATTTTTGAAGGATACCATGTAAGCCAGACCCAAAGTTACGGTCCTGAAGCTCGCGGCGGCAAGTGCAAGGCAGAGGTTGTTATCAGCAGCAAGCAGATTGACTATCCTAAAGCAGTCCAGCTTGACATGATGCTGTCCATGAACCAGGCTTCCTGTGACGCTTACTGTTTTGATTTCAAACCCAACGGTTTGCTGTTGGTGGACTCCAGCCTGGTCGAACAGGTATCCACCAGCCGCGTTGTCGGATTGCCTTTTACAGAAATTGCCAGAGAGGTGGCAGGTAAGGACCTGGTTGCCAATATTGTTGCCCTGGGTGTCCTGGGATATCTCTGTCCTGTTCTGTCAATAAAGAGCCTTGAGGCTGCCCTGGCTGCCAGAGTTCCCAAAGGCACCAAGAAGATGAACAGCAAGGCTTTGCAGGCAGGCATCAGGGCCGCTGAAAAATTTGACATGGATAGTCTTCCCCGTTCCATCATTCCTGACGAAGAAGAGGAAATCTAACATTCTAGAACGCTAACGAGTATCTTGAATATTTAGGATTTTCGCTTGAGATAAAGGACTACGAAAAATTTTACCGCAGGCATATAACTGATATTCCGAGGATAAAATTTTGAGCATGACGCATAGATCGAGTGAAAAGCCAATTATTCAAGATGGCCAAACTTGTGGAAGCTGATGGAGCCCGACATTTGTTTATGGATTGACGACCTGGACAGCAACTTCAAGGTCTTTCACGAACTGATGGCACACAAAATACGGGAAATTCTCCTTGTGCTGAGCCCGTATGACGCCTTTATTATGGAAGAGGACACCAGCCTCTCCACCCGGATCATCAATGAATACAGAGGTCTGAACCTCAGCCAACCTCCACGGCTGACCAGTGTCGCCATTGCCGAAGAAGCTCTTGAACTGGTACGTTACAAAAAATTTGACCTGGTTATTACCCTGCCCCAGATCGGCGAAATGGACAGTAATACTTTAGGCCTTAAGATAAAGGAAATCTGCCCACACCTGCCTGTCATACTTTTAGCACACAACCTGAAATCTATTGCACCGTATCTGGATAAAGATCGCCTGAAAGGAATAGACAACTTTTATATCTGGTCTGCAGACCCGGCTTTGCTCCTGGCACTCATAAAAAATATAGAGGACCATAACAATGTTGAATGGGACACCTCTCTTGCCATGGTGCGTGTTCTTTTACTGGTGGAGGATTCCCCTCTCTACAAGTCATTCTTCCTGCCTCTGCTTTACAAGGAGGTTGTGGCACAGACCCAGGCAGTCTTAAATGAAAGTCTCAACGAAGAACACCGTTTGTTAAAAATGCGTGCCCGGCCCAAAATACTGGTAGCAAAGAACTTCGAAGAGGCCATGGACCTCTATCACAAGTACAAGGATTATATTTTCGGCATCTTTTCTGATACCCGTTTCCCCAAAAATGGTGAACTGGATGACCAGGCTGGAGTTGAACTGCTGTCACACATTCGTGCAGAAATACCGGATATACCACTGCTGCTTCTCAGCTCCGAATCAAGCAATTCCCAAAAAGCCGAATCAATCCCGGCAAGCTTTGTCAATAAAAATTCCCATACCCTTGAAGAGGAAATCCATTCGTTTTTTCTGGAGCATCTTGGCTTCGGTGACTTTGTCTTCCACATGCCGGACGGCAGAGAAATTGACCGGGCATCCAACCTGCACTCCTTTGAAAAAAAACTGGCTACAATCCCGGATGAATCTCTTTTGTTTCATGCAGGAAAGAATCATTTTGCAAACTGGGTCCTGGCCAGGTCAGAAATAGGCCTTGCCTCCCGGTTGCAGGAGAGCCGGATGCAGGAGTTTAAAAATGTTGACAAGCTGCGCCAGGCCCTCATCGGTCAGGTTCATGCCCTGCGAAGGTTCAGAGAGGAAGGGGTTGTTGCTCATTTTGCCGAACACGATTTTGATGCCGATGTTATGCAGTTCGTAAAGATCGGACACGGCTCAATGGGGGGCAAAGCCCTGGGACTTGCCTTCATGTCCTCGCAACTCCATAAAAACAACTGGCTACATAAAAAATATCCTCAATTCAACATTGCAATTCCCCCTACTCTAGTAATAACCACAGCGGGGTTTCATGCATTTATGGAGCAGAATAATCTCTTCATTGATTTTGAAAATAAAAGTGATACTGAGATAGCTGCTCTTTTTCTGGAAGCCGATTTCCCGGCCTGGCTTGAAAAACAACTGGCTGCTTTTCTGCAGCAGGTGCATAAACCCTTGGGCGTCCGTTCCTCGAGTCTGCTTGAAGATGCGTTATTTAAACCATTTGCAGGACTTTTTGAAACGTACATGCTGCCCAATAACCATACTGATGCAAGTGTCCGGCTCAATCAACTTGTTAAGGCTGTAAAACTGGTCTACGCTTCAACTTTTTTTGCAGGTCCCCGGACCTTCTCCAATGAAAAAAACAAGCATTCAGCAAGCCAGGACAGCATGGGTGTCATAATTCAGATTCTGGCAGGAAAACCGGAAGGGGATTATCTCTATCCTGCAATCTCAGGGATAACAAAATCATATAATTATTATCCCGTGGGAAAAATGAAAGCGAATGACGGTATCGCTCAAATAGCCCTGGGATTTGGCAAAACGGTTGTTGAGGGCGAAAAATGCCTTCTCTTCTCTCCACGTTATCCACAAAACCTGCCCCAATTTGCAAACATTGACGAAACATTATCCAACTCCCAACAGTCATTTTATGCCCTGCGTATCAAAGGATATCCAGATGATCTTGATTACCATCAGTCAAATCTGGAGAAACGGGAAATAAGCGATGCGGAAAATGAAGCACAGGTCCAGACTGTGGTAAGCACTTATTTCCCTGGGGAACATGCGATTCGGGACAGTTATTCCAAGGGGCCAAAGGTTGTTACTTTTGCCAGAATTCTTAAGCATCAGATTATCCCCCTCCCGGAACTGCTGCAGGACCTTTTGGAACTGGGTTACAAGGGAATGTGCTGTGATATTGAAATTGAATTTGCAGTGGACCTGGGCGCAGATGATGAAAAAAGCAAATTCCATTTTCTGCAGATCCGGCCCATGGCTGCCGGGGAGCAGCAATATGAAGTAAAAATCAGTCAGGATGATATTGATAATGCTTTCTGTTATTCGAGCAAACCTCTGGGCCATGGCATAAATGACAAAATTGCCGATATTATCTATGTAAAACCTGAAACATTCAACACCAGTGACACCAGAATAATATCCCTTGAGATCAGCCACCTGAATGCCAAACTCAAAAAAGAGCAAAACCCCTACCTGCTTATTGGTCCGGGAAGATGGGGATCCGCTGACCCATGGCTTGGCATTCCGGTGAGATGGGAGGAAATTTCCGGTGTCGCTGCCATGATCGAATTACGTAATGACCAACTCTCGGCAGAAGACTCCCAGGGCACCCATTTCTTCCAGAATATTACGGCTATGGGTATCAAGTATCTGACGGTGACGGAAAACGATGAAAAGCTTCCTGATTTCATCAACTGGCAATGGCTCGCATCATTACCGACAACAGATGAAACAAAATACTTAAGGCATGTGCGGCTCCAGAATCCTTTTCTCATAAAAGTTGACAATGAAACTTCCCAGTGCGTCATACTTGAAAAAATAATGCCTGACAAATAATAATATTCCCCAGTAATAATCAGCTTTAATAAACAGGAGAAAAACGTATGGATGATTTCACAAAGCGAGTCATGGAAAAAGACCCCGGTGAAAAAGAATTCCACCAGGCTGTTAAAGAGGTATTGGTATCTGTAAAACCTGTACTCGACCGGAATCCGGAATATCGAAGAGCAGCAGTACTTGAAAGAATCGTTGAGCCTGAACGTGTCATACTGTTTCGGGTCCCGTGGATGGATGACGAAGGGCAGGTCTATGTAAATCGCGGTTTCCGCGTTGAAATGAACAGCGCTATTGGGCCCTATAAAGGGGGCTTACGTTTTCATCCATCGGTCAATCTTGGCATCATGAAATTTCTTGCCTTTGAGCAGGTTTTCAAGAACAGCCTGACGACCCTTAGTATGGGCGGGGGCAAAGGAGGAGCAGACTTTAACCCAAAGGGAAAGTCAGACAATGAGATCATGCGCTTCTGCCAAAGTTTTATGAGCGAACTGTTCAGACATATTGGGCCTCACACCGATATACCTGCAGGTGATATCGGGGTTGGTGCCAGAGAAATAGGATATCTTTTCGGCATGTACAAAAAATTAAGAAACGAATTTACCGGCGTCCTAACCGGGAAAAGCCTCAACTGGGGCGGCAGCCTCATCAGGCCAGAGGCAACCGGTTATGGCTGTGTATATTTTGCAGCAGAGATGCTGGCAACCCGCAATGATAACCTGGAGGGAAAAACCTGCCTGGTATCGGGTAGCGGCAATGTTGCCCAGTATACAGCTGAAAAAATATTGCACCTGGGGGGCAAGGTAGTGACCCTTTCCGACTCAACCGGTTACATCTTTGATGAACAGGGTATAGATTCCGAAAAGCTTGACTTTATTAAGCATCTTAAGAACATAAAGCGTGACAGGATAGAACGCTATGTGGAAACATATCCTTCTGCTGTTTATGTACCTGCAGATCCATCATTGGATCACAATCCACTCTGGAACCACAAGGCTGACTGCGCCTTTCCATCTGCCACTGAGAATGAAATACAGCAAAAAGATGCGCAAAATATGATCAATAACGGTGTATTTGTTGTATGCGAAGGGGCTAATATGCCCTCCACCCCGGAAGCTGTGGATATCTTTCTTGACAACAGGACACTCTACGCACCGGGTAAAGCTGCCAATGCAGGAGGTGTGGCAGTATCCGGCCTGGAAATGGCACAGAATTCCATGCGCTTGAACTGGCCGGTTGAAGAAGTAAACAGCCGTCTGAAAATAATAATGAAGTCGATCCACCAGACATGCCTGAATGCAGCGGAAGAATACAACAAGCCAGATGATTATGTAACTGGTGCCAATATTGCAGGCTTCGTCAAGGTTGTAAATGCCATGCTTGATCAAGGATTAGTATAAACTGCAATACGATCAGAATTGTATTGCAGTTCTATAATTAAATACCATACTTATTCTGGACACTTTCAAAAATATAGGTATAATTGCCTGCGGAGATATGATCTTTAAATGACATATTAGAAGGTTAACACAAATTTATCGTGTTTTGCTTCCTAAGCCCCCTTATAATTTAAAACTCAAAATTCCATGCAGTACTCCAGTACTGCATTTTCATCCTTCTGGCTTAAAATATCGCAACCTTAAGGCATTAGTCACAACCGACACCGAACTCATTGCCATGGCACCACCGGCAATCATCGGATTCAACGTAGGCCCTCCGAAGATATACAACAAACCTGCAGCAACCGGGATACCTACCACGTTATAGGCAAAGGCCCAGAAGAGATTCTGTTTAATGTTTCGCATGGTCGCTCTACTGAGAGCCAGAGCTGTAAGCACTCCTCCGAGTTCTCCCTTCATTAGCACGATATCTCCTGATTCCACGGCCACATCAATGCCGGTTCCCATGGCTATACCTACATCAGCCTTTGCCAGAGCCGGAGCATCATTAATTCCATCGCCAACCATACCTACCTTCATTCCCCTGGACTGCAGTTCTGCTACCTTCTCGGCCTTAAATTCCGGCAGCACTTCGGCAAAAACCTCTTCAATACCCGCCTGGGAAGCTATCGCCCTGGCAGTAATTTCATTATCCCCGGTAAGCATGAAAACCTTAATTCCCATTTTTTTCAGCCTGCTGATTGTCTGCGGAGTTTCAGGCTTCATCTGGTCGGCTATGGCCAGTAATGCAGCCATTTCTCCATTTACTGCGAGAAAAAGAGCTGTTTTCCCAGAGGCTGCAAATTCAGCTGCCCTGCTATCAACTTTCAAATTATCAAAATTATTTATATTCTCCCGGATAAACTCTCTGTTGCCAAGAAGAAGGTTTTTATCACCCATTGTCGCCTTAATACCTTTGCCAAGAATCGCCTCAAATGAATCCGGTTCCCTTATCTGGAGCTTCTTTTCCTGGGCTTTCTGGATAATTGCCTCTGCCAGAGGGTGTTCAGATACACTTTCAGCGCTCGCAACAAGGGCAAGAAGATCATCTTCAGACATCCCCTCATGTACCAGTTCAAAATCGGTCAACTCGGGTTTACCGTATGTCAAAGTTCCTGTTTTATCAAAGACCAGGGCATTGATTCCCTGGGCCATTTCCAACGCTTCACCACCTTTTATCAAGATGCCAAGCTGTGCCCCCCGGCCAGTACCAACCATTATCGATGTGGGGGTTGCCAACCCCATGGCGCAGGGACAGGCAATAACAAGTACAGCGATAAAAATCCGCAGAGCAAAGGGAAAAGGTGCACCACCAATAAAATACCAGGCTAACCCTGACAGTATTGCTATCACCATTACTGTTGGAACAAAATAAAGGCTAATTCTATCTGCCAGGTTAGCTATGGGAGCCTTGGATCCCTGGGCATCCCGCACCATTTTTATAATACGCGCCAGTACGGTATCCTGTCCGACGCGTTCTGCCATCACGCGCAGCATACCGTTCTTATTAAGGGTGCCGCCAATAACCTTGTCTCCCTCTTCTTTGCTGACCGGCAGGCTCTCGCCTGTCAGCATGGATTCATCCACACTTGATCGCCCCTTCGTTACCTGGCCGTCTACCGAAATTCTCTCGCCGGGTTTCACCAGGATCAGATCCCCTGTTTCAATATCTGAAACAAGTATAGAAACCTGTTCCTCATTTTCTGCTCCTGGATTCCTGATAAGGATTGCATCGTCAGGAGTGAGTTCCATAAGCTGACTGATTGCATCTGATGTTTTTGCCTTGGACCGTACCTCCAGATATTTGCCCAATGAAACCAAAGCGATAAGAACGGCTGCAGACTCAAAATACAGGTCCATTACCCTTACCATTGGATCGATACCAAAAAAGATCTCAATGAGATTCCAGGTTGAATAGGTAAATGCAGCACCGGTACCAACTGCAATGAGTGAATCCATGTTAGGGGATTTTCTGATCAGGGCAGGGAAACCAATGAGATAAAAACGGCGGCCAGACCACATTACCGGCAATACGAGCAGGAATTGCACCAGGCCAAAATTAAACGGTGCATATTGGGGATCAAGAAATCTCGGCAAAGGCAGACCGAGCATTTCACCCATGGAGAGGATAAGAATCGCTAAAGCAAAACCGAAGGCCGGAATAAGCTCCCTCTTCATTCTGGCCAATTTTTCCCTGGTTTCCCGCTGCTGCTTTGCCAATAAATTTTCATCTGTTGCTGTCACCGGTTCAGCTTTAAATCCCAGACCGGCAATGGTTTCCAGTATCCTGCGCTTACTGATAATGTCTGAATCAAATACTACCACTCCAGTCTCGGTAGCCAGGTTCACCTGCATGGAGCGGATACCATCAAGTCCACTCACAACCTTTTCTATTCTTGCCGAACAGGAAGCACAGGTCATCCCGGTAAGTTCCAGGGCAAGTGTTACTTCGCTGCTTGGCAGCTCAAGCTCAAAACCAAGACCTGAAACCCTTTCTGAAATATCTTCAAGAGAGAATGTTGAATCATCCCATTCCACGTCCAGGGTTTCTGCAGCCAGATTTACGAAAGCAGATTGAATACCATCCTGAGTTGATAGCACTTTTTCAATGCGGGCGGCACAGGAAGCACAGGTCATGCCTTTTACAGCGAGAGTTTTTTTCTGCAGTTCATCCATGATTTTCTCTTTCAATTAAATTAGTTAACTATTTTCAATTTTGTTAGACTATAAGCACAAAAACTGTTTCTAACAATCTGCAGAATATTTTCACCCAAGAATAATTATCAAATGGCTGACAG
>JAAXQI010000169.1 GCA_012974315.1 Desulfobacterales bacterium
CGGTCTCGTGGGCTCGGAGATGTGTATAAGAGACAGGTACGCTTCAGCTTCAGCACTGGGTGACCGATTGCTTCAAACATCTTACGTACCTGCCTCTTTCTGCCTTCATGAATAATTATTTGTATGACGGTCGATTGTGCTTCAGTTTTCAATACTTTAATGCTCGCTGGCCATGTTTTCCTGCCTTCAAGTTCAATGCCTTTCGAAAGTGCATCAAGTTTTTTCCTGCCGGGCACACCTTTTACCTTTGCCACATATGTCTTGTTCACCTCATGACTGGGGTGCAGAATTTTCTGGGACAACTCACCATCATTGGTGAGTAGCAAGGCCCCTTCGGTGTTTAGATCAAGCCTGCCCACTGGATAGACCCTCTCTTTAATGTTTTTCAACAGATCGGTTACGATAGGTCTTCCCTGGGGATCATCAACTGTAGAGAGATAGCCGGTTGGCTTATGGAGCAGAATATAAACTTTTTCTTCCCGGGAGACCAGAGCAACGCCTTTACATTCGATGTTCTGGGTTTCCGGGTCAACCTTGGTTCCCATTTCAGTGATAATCCTGCCGTCAACCCGGACCTTGCCCTGCCGGATAAGCTCTTCTGCCCTGCGCCGGGACGCAACCCCTGCTTTGGCCAGAACCTTTTGCAATCGTTCTAACATAGTACAATCTCAGCTGTATTTCGGTCCCAATATTTCATGAATCCTGGCATCAACCTTTTGTCTGGTCTGGGGGTCAACCTCCAAAATATCCGTATACCAGGGCTTCATGCGGCAATCAAAGACAATGGGCGGTTTGAGGCCAACATGATACCGAACCACAGTCTGTTCTGCGCCATGGATATCTGCTGCAGGCTCAAAACGGGTAAAGAAGGTCCATAAAAATTCCTGCAGATTCAACGTTGCTGCAGCGGAGTCATCAACGAGTATGATAACGGGCCAGTCAGCCAGTCCCTGCCAATTTGCAGTCTTCTTTGCCAGCTCAGGGTCAGCCCCATAGCCTGACCCCTGGACAACAAGTGTGCCCGGAAGAAAAACTTTGGGATGGCTCAGACTATCAGGCAGAAAACCATTAAACGTTTGCGGCAGGTCACGGATTGGCTCCCTGCCAAGGCCCAACAGCATTGCCTTGGACCCCTTGTTCACTGAGGGGCCGGTATAATCAAGCGTATCCTGGGAAACATTGGCAAAAACAAAGAGGTCCTTTCCCCAGTCAACCCGCTCAAGGACATGTTTCCAGAGTTTTGGGAAATCTTCCACGTCCAGATTTCCATCGGTGAGAATAAGAAACTTGGTAAGGGAAAGCTGTCCTTCACCCAGGATTCTCAAGCCGGCTCCAAAGGCCTCCCGCGGATAACGGTCCATAACCCTGGCAACAGCCAGGCAATGAAACCCTGCTTCACCAAAAGTTTTCAGTTGCCGTACACTGCTCATCACCAGAGGGAACAGAGGCGAAAGCAATTCCTGCAGAAAATCACCGATGAAAAAATCCTCCTGACGCGGCCGCCCGACAACAGTGGCTGGATAGACGGCATTTCTACGGTGATACATATGCTGGACCTGAAAAACAGGGTAATCATGCTGCAGAGAATTGTAACCATAATGATCACCAAACGGCCCTTCCGGCCTCCTTGTATGGGGAGGAACAATTCCTGTGAGGGCAAACTCGGCATTTGCTACCAGGGGATGACCTCCATGGGGGTTCTTCACCATCTCCAGTTTTTTCCCCAGCAGTAGCGAAGCCAATACCAGCTCAGGTATGTTTTCCGGTAAAGGCGCGATGGCCGCCAACATTAAAGCGGGAGGCCCGCCAATGTAGAGGGTTAGGGGCAGTGCTTCATTTTTCTGTTCTGCTGCATGATAGTGGTTTCCTCCACCCTTGTGGATCTGCCAGTGGATACCGGTGGTGGTGTCATCAAAACGTTGGATGCGGTACATTCCCAGGTTGTGCCCCTTGCCATCAGGATGCTCAGTGTACACGAGGGGCAGGGTGACAAAAGGCCCTCCATCAGAATGCCAGGAAGTCAGTAACGGCAGTTCCGTGAGTTTAGGCGGGTCTTTGTGGACCTCGAGAATCGACCCGTTCTGTACCGTCTTGGTCCCTACCTTGAGCCCATCAAATATTAGGCTTCGCATGGACCAGATTTTATCAAGGCTTGGGGGCATAAGCGTTTCCGCAGCCCGTACCAGGTCTTTTACAAACTGCTGCGGCCTCTTTCCAAAGGCCAACTCCATTCTGCGGTTTGTGCCAAACAGGTTGGTCACGACAGGAAAGCGGCTGTTGACAACATTGGTGAACAACAGGGCAGGGCCGCCCTGTGATATTACCCTGCGGTGTATTTCCGCTATTTCAAGATACGGGTCGACCCGGGCATCGATTTCAAGCAGTTCTGATTCTTTTTTTAAGATCTGCAGAAATGCCGGCAGGTCTTCTATGATCCCTGAACTCACTTTTTTGCCCCCTGTTTATTTGATCTATTCTGCCAGAAAAAGGCTGTGATATTCTTTTTCTGACAGGTGTTTGCGCATTATCCCAGTCAAAAAGTCCACCGTGGCCAGAATCTCTTCATCCTGCAACCGCGGCAGCAAGGTCTCCATCAGTTTTTTATCAACAAAATGCTGCAGGAAAAGCCCAAAAGATCGTTCATCCGTTGCCCTGTCAAATCCAAAAGCAATCGTATGTGCCTGTGTGTTTTGTTTTTTGCCCATTTTCCGAAAATATTCCCTATTAATAATTAGCTTTTAAAAAAACCTACACCAGTTTCCAAATAACTTTTCTTGAACGCGGGCCATCAAATTCACAGAAGAAAATTTTCTGCCACGTGCCGAGAACCAGTTTCCCATTCTCTACAAATACGGTTATCGAACTGCCCATGAGCGAAGCCATGATATGGGCCTGGGAGTTTCCTTCCATGTGTTTGTATGGATAATCGCGGGGAATGACCCTTTTAAGGACCGCAACAATATCATCCTTTACAGCAGGATCGGCTCCTTCATTTATGGTCAGGCCTGCCGTGGTATGGGGGTTGTAGACATGGCATACCCCGTCACGAATGGCAGAACCGGTAACCTCCTTCTGCACCAGGCTGGTGATATCGACAAATTCCGTTCTGGTGGTTGTTGAAACTGAAAATCTTCCTGTTCCCATTCCCGCTTATCCCCTCTTGTCTTATTTAGTACACCAGGGGACAGATTTCAAATCTGTCCCCTGGTTGTTCATGTTCCTGAATCTATTCATTTTCAAAGCCAGGTGTCAACCGGTTTGTCCTTCTGCAATTCTTCCTAGAACTATTAATTTATAGAGTCACCTGTTCATTTCTATTAAAAGCCAAAAGACTCTGGACAAATTTCTTACAATTTTGTAACATCCATCCGTTCACTCTAAACAAATTTGCAAAATGCATAAAAAATCACAAGGAAATCGACGGGGCCTCATAATACGAGATCGCTACGTGCTCAAACCTGCCGGCCGGGAGTTTTTAACGGTGCTGACAAAAATAAAAAATATGACAAAAAGACAATGACTCAAACCATCAATACAGAACTAGAGAATATTACCTGTCTCTTATACACATCT
>JAAXQI010000175.1 GCA_012974315.1 Desulfobacterales bacterium
GCGCTACACCTATAAATTACTTAGAAATGAAGAATATGAAGGAATGGATTGCTTTGTAACGGAACGGTATCCGGTTGATATAAAAAATTCAGGGTACCGCCGGCAGGTTGCCTGGATTGATAAAGAAGAATACCGAACCTTAAAGATTGAATTCTACGACCGTAAGAACGCGCATCTGAAAACCCTTATCATGTCTGGCCATCAACTGTATGAAGAGAAGTTCTGGCGAGCCTCAGAGTTGCACATGGTCAATCTCCAGACCGGTAAAAGCACTCTATTGCAATTCTCCAACTACAAATTCAAGGTTGGTCTAAACGATGATGATTTTAATAAAAACAGCCTGATGAGAGCAAAATCAAAACCATAGCCTCGATCATCTTCTTTTTATTTTCAAGCCTTGCATTGTCAGCCCCACTCATGGCCTTTGAAATAAACGGTCATGTCTCTGCTGAAGGCCGCCTCTTTGCCCACGACCCCCTCTATCAGGATCAGGAACAGAACAACGCATCCATTGCACTGGAGCCCGAATTTTATCACGCGTGGGATGTGGACTACAGCCTCATTTTTATCCCATTTTTGCGTATTGACAGCTCCGATTCAGAGAGAACTCATTTTGACATACGTGAATTGAATATTCTTCTCCTCGGCAATCCATGGGAGCTCCGTGTTGGCATTGGCAAGGTTTTCTGGGGTGTAACAGAGTTTGTTCATCTGGTTGACATCATCAACCAGACAGACCTTGTGGAAGATATCGAAGGAGAAGACAAACTGGGGCAACCCATGGTGCATCTCTCCGCTCCAACAGGTTGGGGCGTACTTGATTTCTTCGTATTGCCGTATTTTCGCGAGCGCACCTTTCCGGGACGTGATGGCCGGTTGCGTCCTGAAGTTGTTATTGATACTGACAATCCTCTTTCCATGGTTTAGTCAATCGGTTTATGCTCAAGGTCTGTCTCTTATACACTTCAGGCAACTGGCTCTGGAAGCTGGAAGCCCTTTATCAGGACAATGCAAAAAAGAGTTTTTACGCCGCAACAGGGGGCTTTGAGTACACCTATGTCGGAATTGGCGACAGCATGATAGACCTGGGAATTATTACTGAGTTTGCGTATGACGACAGGGGTGACGAGGCTACCACATCCTTTGAAAATGACCTTCTCCTGGGTTTGCGTTTGGGTGTAAATGATACTGCCGGAACGGAGCTCTTAGCGAGCTTGAGTTATGATCTGGACAACAAGGGAAACGTATTTCGTTTTGAAACGAGTAGAAGAATAACTGATAATATAAAAGTTTTTCTAGAAGGCTGGGTCTTTTTTGATACCACACCAGAGGATTTCTTACTTTACAGCATCAGGGAGGATGATTTCATCAGACTGCAGCTGTTCTATTATTTTTAATTCATTAGCAATCAACATTCAGCTCAGAATCTTTTCCCCTCGCCCCCTTGTGTCAATGGTCAGCAGTCTTGTATGCAGACAATCCTTGAACCTTTCGTTTTTTTACCTTGCGCCTTCGCCTTCAACTCACAAGGCAAACAGAAAGAGCAAACCCGACCCTAACAGGAACCCATACGGTAAACCATACAGTTTCAAGGAAAACCTCTCGGTCAGCGTATAGCGTTTGACGATCCGGTAGGTAGCATAGAGACTTGCCAAAAGACCGCCGGTGATGATCAGGTGCTGCAGGGTCAGGGTCGCCTCCTGGCTCAAAAGCCGATAGTCAGTTTCAGGCGTAACTAAACCGAAAACTGAGAGAAGGAGAGGTACTACCCGCCAGGCCCCGGCCATGAACATCTCAAAATAAACAGCCAGAAAACCACCCAATACCAGGGGAATATACCCGTAGCCTGTTGCTGCAAAGATATGCGTAAAACTGGTATTGGACATCCTGGCCTGCTGCCAGGAGAACAGTGAAAATATACCTACAAAAAGCCCGATCAGGCCGAACAGCATCAGGCTGCCGGCCAGATGGGGCATGCTGTATTTACTGAATAGGAAAATGAACTCCTGGTGGAGTAACAGAGGAAAGAATATGGCTGACAATGCCACCACCAGAAAACTATCCGCCACACGTGGTGACTGGATGTGCCACAACTCCAGGGGCGCAATCCGCAGGTTCACCTGGATTGAGTCATGGGGACAATTCTTGATACAGTTGCCGCACAGGGTGCAGTCCCGGTTGTTATCAACCAAAAACGGGTGGCGGGACATAGGGCACCCTTCATGTTCCCCGTCACCTTGGTAGCAGAGCCGCGACTGGCAGGTATTAACGCAGAGCTGCCGGTTGGCACGCAACTCCATGGTCGAGGGCATGGCAAAGATAGCATTTAAAGCACCCAGCGGACATACATACCGGCACCAGGCACGCCGCTTGAAAAGAATGCTGAAAAGGAACGAACCCAAAATGATGCCAAGGATGATAAACCCGGTCAGCTTCGTATTCTGGTAGGCATCCCACACCAGCTCTATCCAGAAGACGATTATACAGAAGCCGGCCATGATCCAGCTTGAGTAATCCTTGATAAACTGGGGCACGCTGAGTTTTGGTTTGACAATCATCTGCATCAGGTTGCCTGGCAGGGAAAGTGAGCAGACACTGCACCATATCCTGCCCAGAAAAAAGAATGAGAAAAGCATCAACGGCCAGCCGATGGACCAACTCAAAACCAGGCCGATATTTTTTTCAGGGTCATTCTGGGGCCCAAAAAACAGGGCCAGCATCCCACCAAAAAAGACAATGGAGATAAGTATACGAGGCAGCAGCGGGAAAAGGCGGCTACGGAATATTGAACCGATAACAGGCCAGCGCAGAAGGTTATGCTCCAGTTTTCCCTCTGGTTGCGGCAGGCCGAGGAGGATCTGTTCAGAGAGTATTTCGTCCTGTTCAGCCAAAAGAACGGCTCGCTGGATGACATTACGCAACTCGGCCATATTACCCGGCCAGTCATAATTCATCAGCATGCCCAGGACATTCTTTTCAAAGCCCTTTACTTTGCGGTTGTATTCCTTGTTGAAGTGATCAAGGTAATGCTCAACCAAACGGGGAATGTCACGTTTGTGATCACGAAGCGGCGGCAGAGGCAGAATACGGTCACCAAACAATTCCTGAAGCTCTCCGATAAAATTACAGGGATCACTGTCGGTATTTTGCCGGTTAGCACAGACAAATATCAGTCGCACTCCAAGACTAAGCCTGGTCTTGCCACCAATTCGGAAATAATGGTTGTCCCGGATGGTCTTCAGCAGTTTTCGCTCGATATCTTCTTCCAAAATCTCTGCATGATACAGAACAATGGTGCCACCCCGAAACTGTTCAAGGATACCGGCCTCCCTGAAATGTGAAAAGGCCAGAGAACCGGGATCGTGACCAAAGAGCTTACTCTCCAGAAGCCCAGCCTCAAACTGCCTTAAATCGACGACCCCGTAGGGCCCTTCCCTGTATTCACTCTGGTTATGTATCTGGCGGGCTGCTGATTTACGACCGGTGCCGGACTCACCTACGATCACAAACGGTTTCAGGTCTTCAGCAAACTTCCTGATGTCGGCCTGGACGTTCTTCAACGACTTGGAGGCGGACTCATCCAACTCGGCTTCTGATTCACCGCCGGTTTCGAAAAAAGGATACAGATCGGTATCCTCAGGCTGCACAAAATGGAGCCGCTGGTCAAAGGTTGTTTCCAACTGGTCATCCAGAGAGGATCGCAGTCTTTCCACCAGGACTTTATCAAGCTCTTTATGAAATACAGGATTGCTTAGGAGTGTTTCCTGAAAAAACTCCCTGGTAAATCTGACAAGCTGCACGTCGGAGACCGCCCGCATGCTAAGCGACCTGGGCCGCCCGGTTAACAGGGCGCTTTCACCAAAATGACCGCCTTCACCAATTCGCCCAACCATACAGGTGCTGTTATCATCTTTTTGGGCAATTAATTCTACCTCGCCCTGCAGAACCACATAAAAATAGTCCCCCTTCGTGCCTCTCTTATAGATGTAATCTCCGGCATCTATAGAAACAACTTCACTGGCAGCAGCAACAGTCGCCTGGTCCACAGGCAACAGGTGTCTGAACAATAACGATCTGTTTAATAATTCCTTGTTAACCATACCGGTTCATTCAATAGCAATTGATACATGAAAAAAACATGAAGAAGCCCTGCGTGGCTCCTTATGAGGGTGGTGAATTGGCGTTTATGGGGGGAACCATACAGGGCTTTATTCATAACTGCTCTGAAACGTATGGGCGATACGTTCCACTGACATCAAAAAAAATCAGTTCGACTTTCGGAAAAAACATCAACCGAAGAAACAGCGATACGCAATG
>JAAXQI010000190.1 GCA_012974315.1 Desulfobacterales bacterium
CTATAAGACTTTCCGTCAGTTTTCCTATATTCTTTAATTTTTTTCCCGTACCGTATGCCAGGTGTTCAATAATATTCATTGCCTTGCAGATAACGGTCAATACATAGACCACCCACTTGGTTCACACGAAGTTGACTTTCTACCCTAAATAGACAAAAGAGTCAAAAGCCACTTTTTATCCAGCAAACAATCTGCTCTTGACACCACTAAAACGGTGCATGTTTTTAAATGATATTACGCTGGTCTTTTATAGTATTAAAGTTGATTTGCACTTGCCATAGAGTTGAAATTATGGATCTCACTCAAGATAACTAATCAGGGCATTAACTATATTGCCGTCATATTTTCCGTCAGAAACCCCTTTCTGAAGTATGGACAATGCCTTTGCCGTCGGCATAGCTCGCCGATAATGACGGTCTGCGGTCAAGGCCTCGAAAACATCGGCAACAGTGATGATCTTTGATATAAAAGGAATTTCATTGGCTTTTAGGCCGTTGTCATAGCCCGAGCCGTCTAAATTTTCATGGTGAGAAGCAGCAATACTCGGTATATTCCTATACTTGCGAGTAAAGTTCATTTTTTCAAGGATATTACGGGTAAAAGTTACGTGTTTTTTTATGTGTTTATACTCCTTCTCGTTTAATTCTCCTGGTTTTTTTAGTATATGGTCGTCAATTCCTAGTTTTCCGTAATCATGAAGAAGTCCTGCTATTCTCACAACATCAATCTCAGAATCGTTGTACCCAAACTCTTTGGCAATTCCGATTGCAAAGCGAGTGACATTAATTGAGTGGCCAGCAGTTAATTTGTCTTTTGCGTCAATAGAAGCCGCCATAACCTCTAGAATGCTCTTAAACTGTCTTTCTTGTTCAGCAAACATTATTGCATTAACGATTGCTATAGCTATTATTGAAGATAATCCCTTAAGTATATCAATGTCGGCACTGTTGAATGTGCCATTATGTTTGTTGATTACTTCGATTACGCCTATGGTCTCGTCGTTATGATCTATTAAGGGTAGGCCTAAGATTGTCTTTGTCTGGTAACCAGTCTTTTTGTCAATACTTGAGTTGAAACGGACATCATTAACAGCATCTTTAATATTAATCACTTGCCTTGTAACAGCAACCAAACCGGCAATACCAAGATTGAGGTTGAGTTTTATATCGGACTCTTCAAGGCCGTAGGCATATAGAGAGCTAAGCTGGCTGGTATTTTGGTCAACTATGAAAATCGACCCACGTTCGCTGCAGGTCTGATCCATCAGCTGTTGAATCAGTGTTTTTGCTTCACTGAAACCCATGTCAGTAAAAGGGTGGTTAACTTTATGGCCAAGCGTGTGGGTGTGATTTCTAATTAAGGCTATATCCGCATCATTGTAACGACCTGTATCCTTGTTAAGCAACTCAAGTGCCCCAACAATATATCCTTTATTGTCGGTTACTGGAGCAACGAGAATACTTTCAGTTCTATAGTTTAGAATCTGATCAATATCAGGATTGAAGTAAGGATGTTCATGGGCATTAGCAATGTTGACAACCTGCTTTGATAGTACTGACCAACCTACAATGCCCATTCGGAATTTTATTCTTATCGAATCATTGGCAACCCCTTCTGAAAATTTTGCCCGCAACTCCATTGTATCAAAGTCCAATAAAAAGAGGGAGGTCCGATCCGCTTCAATTAGTTTGGATATCTCTCTTATAATAAGGGGCAGAAGCTTGTCTATATCTCTTTCGGAACCAATCCTTTTTTGGATTTCCTGTAGGATTTCAAATCTGCGTGTATGCTTCTGTAAGGATTGAAGATTTAGGTTATGTATTTTTGAATGACTCATGTTTCCTTTTGGGGATTAAAGAACCTGAATAGACATTTGATCAATAAATATGATAGAAAAAAATATTAAAAGCAATATTAAATTTGGCCAATCATAAGAAGAAGTATATTATCTGAGAAGATTACGTATCAAAAACTACTCTTCGACGTTAATCAAAATCTACATATCTTGCCAACAGCAATTACTGGCCGCAAAGTAATCCTGACATTCACTTTGGGTTGATCAGCTTGCTGATTGAGAATTATATGTGAACAGGTTTTCTGATGGTTGAAAGGATATAGCGTGTTAGACTTTTTCTGCTTAATGCAAAGAGCAATGGTGCATTAGAATGTCAGGCGTTATAGCTGTTTTAAGCAGTATTTGAAATTTTTTTGTGAGAAATGCAAAACCCCTTTCTATAAATTTGTGCTTTTCTTCCTGTTGACTCAGTCGTGACAGATAAAGATTTTTTTAACAGATTCTATCTGGTCAGAAAAGCAGAGCACAGTTATGACATCACCGGGAAGGATTTTTGTATTGCCATCAGGGACGATAACAGTACCATACCTGAGGATTGAGACGAGATTGGTGTTTTTGGGCAGGGAGATATCAGCCAGTCGTTTACCGGTACCCGAACAATTTGATTCCACCTTGATTTCCGTGAATTCCAGACCGGTAACCTTGCGAAGGGCTGAACGGTCCTGGGCCAATTCATCTTTCTGTTTGCGCATCAGACCGACATTATAAGCCCGGACAATATTGGAGCGGCTGATGACCCCGACTAATTGTTTTGGATTGTTTCTTGAAATTACCGGCAGTCTGGCCAGGTCGCGGGGCGCCATTTTTCTGATGGCTGACCAGATAGGTTCATCCGGGAAAACCGTGACAGGGTCAGGGGTTGCTACATCCCAGACCTTCAGGTCCTTTAAGTTGACCTCTTTTCTATGCAGGGTCCGCTCCATCTCCTGGATGGTGCGCTCCATATCCTGCATGGTGACCATGCCGTATAATTCTGTTTCATTAGCCATTACAGGAAAGCCGCCTAGATGGGTTTCCTGGAAGGCTGCAAAAAGATCAGCAACACTCTGCTCCTGTTGCACAGTGACCGGTGCCTTGTTCATTACCTCCTCAACCTGTACTGTCTGCATGATATCCAGATCCCTTCCCTGCTCAAAACGGATGCCGCGCTTGGTGAGCTTCAGACTGTAAATGGAATCGGAGTGCAGCCATTGGGCAAAAGTCGAAGCAACCATGCCTGCTGCCATTAGAGGCAGGATCAGTCGGTAGTCATTGCTCATTTCAAAGACAATAAGCATGGAGGTTAGTGGTGCTCTGGCCGCTGCTGAAAAGACGGCGGCCATGCCGACGAGGGCATAGGCACCTATTTCGATGTTAAGGTTCGGAAAGAGATGCATTGCCAGGTAACCAAAGGAGCCTCCCAGCATGGCACCAGTAAAAAGTGAGGGGGCAAAGACACCACCGGAATTGCCGGAACCCAGGGTAAATGAAGTTGCCAGCGGTTTGAGAAAAATAAGGAGAAAAAGCAGAAAAAAAGGTACACGTCCCTGCAGTACCTCTTCAAGAAAAAGAAAGCCTGAACCAAAAATATGTGGATAATTTTCAGAAATAGGCAGTCCCAAAGCCATATCATTTGGGGAAATATAAGAAATGGTACCCACGTATGGATAACAAAAGGCAAGGATGCCAAGGAGCAGAGCGCCAGTTGCAGGTTTGAGCCATTCAGGTATGGCAAGTCGGTCAAACACATCTTCAGTATAATAGAGCATGCGTATGAAAAGAATACCGACAAGTGCTGCCAGGAGACCAAGAATAACATAGAGCAGAATTTCCCATGGTGATTGCATGACATAGCCGGGAATCTCAAAAGCAGGGCGGGCACCAAGAAAAATTTGGCTCACAATGGACGCAGCCACCGCTGAAACTACTACGTTGCCAAAAACGGTTACCTGTATTTCACTGAGTAGAACCTCTATGGCAAAAACCACCCCGGCAATCGGTGCATTAAATGTCGCTGCAATGCCTGCAGCAGCACCGCAAGCCACCAGGTTTTTGATCCTTGCATCCGACAGGTGTAGCCACTGGCCAATAGAAGACCCCAGGGCGGAACCTACCTGGACAATCGGTCCTTCCCTTCCTGCTGATCCTCCCGTCCCTATACAAAGGGCAGAGGTGATAATTTTTGCTATGGCAACACGAGGCCGGATGCGGCCGCCCCTTAGAATAAGGGCCTGCATAACCTCAGGAACTCCATGGCCTTTGGCTTCAGGGGCAAATTTGACAATGATCGGCCCCACCAGCAGTCCACCTATTACCGGAATCAGGATTAGCCATAGCCGGCCTAACTCTGGAAGGATTTTCTCGCCGCCGCCATAGAAAAAGGTCTGGATGAATGCAATGAGACGGATAAAGACCACAGCAGCAAGTCCGGTGGATACTCCTATCACAACAGCCATTACCAGCAGAATAAGCCCCTCTCGAGGGGCAAGCTGGTCAAGCATTTTAGCCAGGTAACGTTTGAGCATGGATGAAACGGGTTGTTAGTATCAGCTTGAAAATTCTTATAATTATAAATCAAAAAATTTCGATATTACAGATGGTTACATTAGATAACAGGTGCTGTCAAGGGAGGACCTGTGTCATTGGCGAAAAAGTGTTTGGAGTACTGAATAGCTGGCAAAAAAAATGGGGGGTGATTATCTTATAAATTATATAAGAATATTACATTCAATGACGAAAGAAGTTGCAGAAGTTAATAAAATATAAGGAGGAATATGCCATGATAGGAAAAACGTCTTTTATATTCATCAACCGGGATAGATTGTTCATTTCGCTGGCAACCATTCTTGCACTTTTTCTTTTAGCAGGATGTGCTACCGGGGGTAATTACGGGAAACTGGAGAGGAATAGAGATCTGGACAACATGTTTCTTAGGTATGAGGTTTTGCCTGACCACAGGTATTACTCAACCGGAGGGTTTGATGCGCCTGACGCCATTCTGGCAGTTCACACGGATTATGAGTTGGACAATTCAGGAAACCTGTGGAGGGGAGTTCCCAATGTTGATTCCGGCCAGATGCGAATATGGATTGATACCATAGCACCTGAACAGAATTATCGGGCAGGGGGGTATTTTGCGGCCTACATCCTGGATCCGAATGGGAAAAGAGTCGGTGCCTGGTATTCAATTGAACCACAAACAACGGTGAAGTTTTTAGAGGGAAACAAGATTCAGGTGTGGACTCCTCATCTGAGCCCAGATATTGGAAGAGGGATAAGAAGAGGAGGACGCTAATGGAAGGGATCGAAAGAGATTTCCAATAAATTGTCTATCATGAAAGATTCTTCTTTTTTAAAAACAGTCAAATATAATTGTGATATTTCAGATGCCAGGGACAATGGAATTTACTCCATCTGTACCCTGGTGCTGAAATTGCGTAATCTCTATAAGTGGGAGAATGGGCTTGAGCCCTGGCAGGAGCCGGATTCTCCTGTTTTTCTGGACTGGATCGCCGCAAAAGAAGAATACTGGGAGACAATACAGGAAAAGCCGCTTTTGCAGATTCCCATCAACGGCAAAAACGTCGATCCCTTTCAGCTTCCCAAAATTAATGGGTATCTTTCCTCTGACAATCAAGTGTACGGCGCCGGGTATGGCAGGTCGATGAAGGCGGTTTTTTTCATTGCCAAAGTCCTTGAAGATCGAATGGTTGAGGGGTGTCCGACCTTGATACTGGGAGAAGAAAAAGCCCGGGAGCTTTCCAGTCCCTTCGCCATGCTGCAGGATGGTGTGATATATATCAGAAAGGAGCCGCTGCGTTTTTTTTTCTGGGATCAGATCCAGGAGATCAAGCCTTCCTGTAAGATCGCCATGCAGCAGGCACTTTCCTGCTATGGATTAATTAAGGATGGTTGTGACCTTGACCGGAAAAAGTTGATTGATGTTTTTGATACCATAATTGATCAGGAACTGGAGATCTTTATTTATCACGAGGTAGGTGAAAGCCAGAAAAACTCTCTGGATAGTGACGTGTTAAAAAAAATAATTTCTGCTTTTCCTGCCTCGGCTCTGGAACTGGTTGCCAGGGCAGTAAAGGATATTCTTGCCGATACCCACCCGAAAGGACTTCTTGGTCATATTCTTGCCAGGGAGAAAAAAAGTTCACTGGGCTTTTACGTTTCTTTTTTAGATGGAATGCGTAAGCTCCTCTGTCCTGAGATAATTGAAGCCAGTAAACAATTCTGGGGGAATGGTGATTGGTCTCTGATTGAAAAGGCGCGGCTGGAAAGCCGCAGGAAAAATGGAGAAATTGGTACAAAGTTTCAGGATATGTGTAGCAGGTTGGATCGGGGCGAATCTTCTGAGGAAGTAAGAGTTTGGGCAGAAAAAAATGTGTTGGCACCCCTGGGGCTGCATGCCCCGGCAAGGGAGGAGGGGGTTACTTGAATTCTCTGTCAGTCAGCCCGGTATAATCCAGAGTTACACTTCCCTCAGTTTCACCCGCATATTTTTCAGCACTCTCTTTAGAACCGAATGCCACAATAGGCGCCTTGTTATTTTTCTCGTCGAGACAGAAATAGGCCTTGCTTATGTCAATTTCTTCTGCAGTATAATAATCATAAACCTTCGAAGTGGCATCAAAACTGACCATTTCCATGGCACAGAGTTCTCTGTTACGGTGTTCTACGGCACAGCTAATGCCACTGAAAAAAACAGGGCCGTTGGCTTCACCATGCAAAGAATATTTTATCATGTCGCCACTGACCTTTTCATCCAGCTGTATACAGGTTGGAGAGCCATCTTCAGCCATGGCTTGATTGAAGCCCGGAACAGAAATGAACAAAAGAGCAAGTGCAGTAAAGAAAATTTTTCTCAGCATGATATAATGCTCCTCTGTATGCAGTAAATTTGTTGAAAAGGGAAATGACAGCTTTCGGCCCGGTAAAGTCATAAATATTATTGACGAAAATGACATATAATCAAAAAACTGTCAAACATCTCACAATAATAGAATGTAAAATCTCATCCATGACAAGAATTGTACAATGAATAACACAATAGAACTGGTTAGTACCGATATCACTACACTTGAGGTGGATTGTATTGTTAATGCGGCAAATAATTCCCTCTTGGGCGGTGGTGGCGTGGATGGCGCTATACACAGTGCGGCTGGGCCTGGATTGTTGGAGGAGTGCAGAAAACTTGACGGCTGCGCAACTGGAGAGGCCAGGATAACCAAAGGGCATAGCCTGCCCGCTCAATATGTCATCCACACAGTGGGGCCGGTTTGGCGCGGTGGGGCTACTGGAGAAGATGATCTGCTTGCAAGCTGTTATCAGAAAAGTTTTAAACTTGTCAGGGAGTATAACCTGCAAAGTATTGCTTTTCCGGCAATCAGTACCGGTATTTACGGTTTTCCTAAACAACGGGCCGCCCATATAGCCATCAGGGAAACACAAAGAGAGCTGGCTGAGAACAAGGGATTGGCAAGGGTACTCTTTGTCTGTTTTAACAATGAAACAAGAATTGCCTATAACAAAGCACTGTTGGAAAAGAGATAGACTTGCAACAGGATTTATAATGTGGGCTTAACTGGCTAGGCACTCAATTCGCCGGCTGTAAATAGTCTGCCTTTTGAGATTAAGTCATGTTTTACTGAAAATTATATCTGTCTGCCGGCAATAATTAGTGCCGTATTACATACACTAATTATTGCAGAATTATATATTCCTGTTTGCTGCTATCCCAGTGATAGCCGTTTCCGGACCAGATAGCATCGATTTCCTGCCAATCATATTTTACATTGTCGAGCCAACTGAAGGTGTCATAAACGTCCAGGATTTCAGCATCCTCAATACGGTTGTCACGATTGGCATCTGCCCAGTGATAGTCAGCGAGGGGGAGGACCAGTGAGCCGGCAATGGTTGTTTCCGAAGATTTTTTATCACGGAGGGTGACAGTGCCGCTGAATCGCAGAGATGCATCGCCTGGTGTGTTTGATTCCACGATATGTCTTTTTGCCAGATAGACAAAGGTTGTAACTTGTCCGGTTGTTCTGGCAATCCACTTGAGACTGCCGGTTTTTTTATCTATACCGGTAAAAGGTGGCCCACTTACTATGGGGTCGCAGTTTGCTGGAAGCGTTTCTTTTAAGATCAGCGAAAAAAGACCCGGTTGTTTTGTTTCTACTTGAATAATGACTGGAAATGGTTGCCCAACCGGGATATGTGGTGGAAGGATCCGAGTAGCGGAAATGGTGACCGGTTCAGGTTGTTTGAAACTATACCAGATAAACGGCAGAAGCAGGACAATGACCAGGAGCATGAGCCATAAAAAAATCTGCTTCGATTTTGGCACCTTAGTTTGTGGAACAGCAACAGTTACCGTTTCTTCGGGTTTTGTTATTTCTTCTTCTTTTTCAAGAATGTCATCAAGTGTTACTTCAAGCGCTTCGGCAAGCTTGAGAGCATTTTCCTCTTTGATTGACGGATAACGCTTGTTCTCCCAACGGGAGATGGTGTCTGTGGTGACTTCAACTACCGTAGCGATATAGAGCTGCGTGAGTCCTTTAGATTCACGCAGGCTCCGTACCTTGGAACCGTCTATTTTGACCATTTGAGAGGGGCCTGGAAATATCTGTTCACTCATCCTGAGAGGAATAATTAATTGTTAAAGTTTTCAGTAAGTTTCAAGGTGCGTAATAGTAGCCGAAGTGCGTAAGAGCTGCACAGGATTTTTCATTATTACCCAAATATTAATGTTCCTGCAAACACTTATAATGACATTATATATATAGCATGTCGGGTCGACATCGATCAACATCTACTGCAATATGACCCGACATCATCTATTACTTGTATGCGTATTTCTTATAATCTCACACAGGCAAGCTGGGTATCATGTATTAATTCTAAAAAAGGAGGAATGGCAATGAAGAAAATATGGTTGATGGTCTTATTAACCGTGTCAGCAACATGGTTTTTTGCAGGAATATCAGTTGGCACTGAGGCTGCTGGGATGAAAGCACCGGAAGCTGAGATCATTATTGAAGGAGAGAAAAAATCAGCACGATTTTCCCATCCAGTGCACTTGAATCTGGATGTGGCTTGTGGGCAATGCCATCATGGCAGTGATCACCAACCTTTAACTGATAAAGACATTGCGGTGATGGAAAACAATATGCAGCTTAGTTGTGCAAGTTGTCACAACAGTGAATTTGCCGATCCAAAACTGCAGACTCCGAAAGCAGCATTTCATGCACGCTGCAAAGAATGTCATAAGCAGGGTGTAGATGGCAAGCAGGGGCCAACCAAATGTACAGGGTGTCATGTTAAATAACAAAATTCTGCATGTGTAGTATTGAAGGCCGGGCATTTCTTGTGTCCCGGCCTTTTTTTTATTTTCGATATATTGCACCCATTGGAGGTTGCAGGTAGAGTATAGTGGTTCTTGGGTAATCCGTTTTAGGTAAGCACCCTTTCAGGGTATAAACGAGCTATGCGAGACTCCGGGTAAGAACCCTTTCAGGGAATAAACGAGCCTTCGAATATTTTTTGTTGCGGATTTAGGTATGATAAAGAATTTTTCAATAGGAGGCTGGATAAATGCCTGAAAAAAAACTACCGAAATGTTTTCCTTCTGCCAGTGATAGTATTAAAGACGCCACACTCTGTGTTATATCTGAACAGACACTATCCGAGAGTTACAAATTGGCCTTTGATGATTCGGAGTTTATGTTGCGGGATGAACTGCGGGGTGTAAGGCTGCAGCTTGAGATTATGAAGCCTGAATTGATTCAGCAGAAGCTCGGGATAAATTCAACTGTTGTTATCTTCGGAGGATCGCGGATTCCGGATCCTGAAACAGCGATGAAACATGTGCAGGAAGAGGAAATTCAGGCCAATAGAGAACCACTTAACGATATGGCAGGTCTGCGGGTAAGTTGCGCCAAAAGTGTTTTGGGTAAATCACATTATTATGAGGAGGCAAGAGAACTGGCTCGGCTCATAACGGATTACTGCCTTAAGGATGATGGTTGCGACCTGGTTGTTGCTACCGGAGGCGGGCCAGGGATTATGGAAGCGGCCAACCGGGGTGCTTATGAGGCAGGAGGCAAAAGCATAGGACTGAATATTGTTCTGCCCCATGAGCAGGCGCCTAACGAATATATCACTCCTGAACTTTGTTTTCAGTTTCATTATTTTGCCATTCGTAAAATGCATTTTCTCATGCGGGCCAGAGCCCTTGTGGCTTTCCCGGGTGGATATGGCACAATGGATGAACTTTTTGAGACACTTACTCTTATTCAAACTAAGAAAATCAAGCCGCTGCCAGTAATTTTGTTTGGGGAAACCTTCTGGAACAGGGTAGTAGATTTCGATTTTTTAGTAAGTGAAGGCGTAATCGCTCCTGAAGATAAAAATCTGTTTTACTGCGTTGAAAAAGCGGATGAGGCCTGGAAGATCATTCGGGAATTTTACTATAATAATAAAACTGATGCCGCGTTATGAAAGCATGGGGTGCGAAATGGTATATCTTTGGAGTTGACGGGAATCTGCAGCGGTGCTAGAACAAATTTTATTATAATGCTGTTGGTAATGAATTAGAGACTATCGTGAATCTTAGAAACGGAGGTGGGTAATGGGCAGATATTTGACCATGGTAATTCTAACAATTTGTTTCTTCATCCCCTCTATATTGTCAGCTGCCGAAGCTGAAGAGCAACGGGATATTCCACGGCTGTTTGGTACCTTTTCCCCAAAATCCGGAGTCTGGTCCGAATATGCCATATTTGACAAGTCAACAGGCAAGCGCTCAGTAATGAGGATGTCGATTGTTGGTATTGAAGCGGATGCTTATTGGTATGAGGTTGAAAACCGTGAGGGAGAGGGCAGTAATCTTGTCAAGATGCTTGTAAAGGGTGATCCAAACGACCCTGAGAATATCCTCCGACTTATTATGAAATCGGGAGCAAATCCTGCCCAGGAGATGCCTCGGGATTTCGTCCTTATGGGGCGCAGGATGGCAAGCCATATGTTTGAACAGCGGAGTGGCATTCCAACAAGTCCCACGCTTAATCTGAAAAATATAAAGACAGGCGTTGGGTCTGCAACAGTACCTGCTGGCACCTTTGATGTCAGCCTGCATCAGATAGTGGATACGGCAGGCAAGGTGTATGCCGAGTACAAGTTTTCCGAGGATGTGCATCCGTTCGGTGTTGTTACTTCAGACGCAGAGAGTTCAACCATGGTTCTGGTCGGTCACGGCACTGGTGCAAAATCGTTAATCACGGAGGAACCAACTATGATGACCCAGCCTCCTGGTATGGGGTCGTTACCGGGTCAGGGGCCGAGAAACCCTATCCAGCAGATTCCGGGGATGGGAAGAGGCTACGAACCGAAGCCATAGATTTTAATAAGTCGGTGTCATATAATTCAGGCTCTGGTTAACTAGTGCCTGTCCATAAATGGCCTTTCGGAGTCTCACTCTGTTCGCTTACCTGTCGTATCTCTGCGTCATGCTCAAAAAATAATGCTCGGAGATAAGTAATGCTCGGAATATCATATATATGCCTGCGCTTATTTTTTTCGCAATCCTTAATCTCCGGCAGATAAGCGCAGACTTCGAAAATCCTCATTTCTGGACAGACACTAACTATGGGTAATTTCCCTGTATCAGAAGAAAGAAAAATGAGAATTTTCGGGTGAGACTTATGTCGCAAAACCAATGGTTTTGATTGACATTGATATTTGTAGAAGATAAGCTGTCAGCGGAAAAAATAGTAATAAAAGCCAAACCTGTTGTGAGGCAGGGACGGAAAGCCACGGGTTTCATGCAAATAGCCGGGCTGCATTGCATGAACCGGGCTGCCTGGATTTGGGGTTCGGTTTTTTTATGCGATTTTAATACGTTAATGGTAGAATATATTGCTGCCCACAGGAACCATAACTCCAGAGTTCCGAATCCTTTTGCTTAATTCTTGATGGTATTGCAAAAAACATCCTGAATGGCACTTCGCTGTTTAGCCATTTTATGATTTTTTGCGACTTAACCAATTCTTAGCTGGAAAAATATAATTACAGTCTATTTCTTTGTGGACTTGAGTTTTTTGTACTCAAGGCAGGCAGGCGCATGGCCCATTTCACAGGAGAGTTTAAGGTTTTCTTTCATGTTGAACAGGTCTTCTTGAAGTTTCCAGGCCTGTGCACGCCAGAAGTATAGGGGTGCATTCAAGGGATCAAAAAGAACAGCCTGGTTAAAATCAGCCATAGCTTCATCAGGCTTGTCGAGCTTGAGGAATGCCCGGCCTCTATTAATATAGCTATCCGCTTCACTTACAGAAAGATTGATTGCATGGGTGAAATTTTCTACTGCCTCTTTAAATTTATCACTTTCCAGATCAGCCAAACCCTTCCTGTTGAATTGTTCAGCTTTTTCCACATTGACGTCTGAATTTTCATCAATATTTATACTGGGAGCTGCTCGATCAATAAAAGTGAAAGAGTGATCTGAGTCTGCCTTTATTGCATGATTAAAGTCTGCCATTGCTTCATCGGGCATACCTTTCTCCGAATAGGCTCTCCCCCTGTTCAGGTAGGCATCGCTGAACATAGGGTTGAGAACAATTGCAGCGGTGAAGTTCATGATAGACTGATCATACATGTTATTCTGCATGTAGACTTCGCCCCTCTTGTTGTAGAGCTCAGAATTTTTTTTCTCGAATTTCAGGGCTTGGTTGAAATCCATAAGGGCATCATTAAATCTTCCAAGCTGGGCATAGGCACCACCCCTGTTTATCAGGGCATCAACATAATTTGGATTGATATCAAGGGCACGGGAGAAGTCCTTGATTGCATTATTATAAAGGTTTTTACCTATATTGGACTCTCCTTGAAGGTTATAGGCTTCAGCTTGTCGCAGGTCGCTCAGCGTCTCTTTTAAGCCAACCGCCTGTGCTGGCAAAGCGTCCATGTCGATTTTGCTTTTTGCTAACTCCGGGGCATTTTTGTCAGCATATCGTGTCCATTCAGCATCTCCAGCTCCAGCTTCACCATCCTCAAACTCTCCGAGTTTTGCACGATCAAATTCTTCCAGGAGGGATTCCCCTGGAGGTTTGGGTGTGACGAGCATATCTTCGGGAATTAATGGAGCATCTTCCTCTTCTCCAGGGAGCAGTTTTCGAGCAACAGTGATCTCTTCTTCGATTTCTTCAGATATCTCAGGCTCAGACAGTTCGGGCTCAGTAGCAGGCTCAACTTCGGCCTCCACTTCCAAATCGATCGAGGGACCGGTTGCTTCAGCTTCAGGCTCAAATTTCAGCACTTCCTCAAGGGGTGTTTCCACTTCAGGAATCGGTGTCAGTTCAACAGTCGGTGCTTCTTCTATCTTCTCCTCAACTTTTTCTGCCACCTCAGGTTCAGCAGCAGGCAAGTCGATAGGCTTAACTTCGACCTCGACTTCCGATTGGAGTGAAGGTTTGGTCTCAACAGGTTTTAACTCAATCTCAAGTTCCGGCTCAATCTCGAGTTTTTTCTCAGGAGGTGTTTCCTCATCAGGAATTGGTGTGGGTTCAACAGCTGTTTCAGTGATTTTTTCAGCAGGAAGTGCGGTTTCTGGCGGTTTTTCTTCAGAAACAATTTCTTTTACAGGCTCTACTTCGGCAAGAGGTTGTGTTTCTTCCGGCTTTTCTTTCAGGACAGGTTTTGTTGCAACCTTCTTCCGGGGTATAATTTTCTTTACAACTTTTTTTACTTTCTTTTTGACCGGGACTGCTTCAATAGCAGTTGTTATAATTTCGGCAGAAGGCTTAACAATTAATTCTGGTGGTATTTCCTTTTCTAAGGCATGCTCCCAGAGCGTATGGGCTTCTGCATGTTTCGCATTGATATCAATAGCCCGTTTGCAGTCAGCAAGAGCCGCATCGAATCTCTGGTTTTGTAGCAGTATCCGTGCCCGCCTGCAAAATGCATCAGCAACAGGCGGTCCAGCAGTATCCGGTTTGTCTGGTTCCGGTTCGTACTTTTCAGGCAGAGTTTTTTGGGCCCTTGAGTACTTCAACATACTGAGCAGAACCAGTATGGAGTATAGAATGGCAAGGAATCCGCCAATAAAAAATATAATGGTCAGGAGGATCAACGCCATGAGATGTTACCGCTGTTTGTTGTCATTGTTCTTTTTGTCTCTCTACTTTGTCCAGTAATAAAAAGTATTAGAGTTCAAACCATGTAATGCTTTGGTACCAACTTTAATTGAACCAGGCAATTCATTGAGTGCCGTTTGTGCTGACTGTTTATCCATGAAATATTCCTGCAGCAGGACATTAAAAAGGACACGTCCAGTATCGTCCCGTGAAGGAATAATCAGCATGGGTGGCGACCACGTGCTGTAAACCCGCAGGAACCTGTAAGCGCTTTGCAGATCGTTCAGGGTTATAATTTTTACCCACCAGACGTCTGGTGTTTTTGGCGTAAGAGCAACCAGAATAGTCGGGAAGCGGACTTTCTGGCCAACTGACAGAAAGTTGGAGCCCTTCATCTTCGGGTTAACGGCGAGAACTTTTGCTATGTTCTCATCATTAAAGCTATCTGGTCCATAAATATTGTGGATCATATCGCCAAAAGTATCATCCTCAATGGCAGTAATCTCACCAAGAAATTCAGGGGTTTCACCACGGCTAGCCACAGATTGAGGTTTGGCAGGCAAGCCGATTTCAGGCATGACAGGAAGATCAGGCAAGTATATTGTTTCACCTACCTCAAGACGGTCCGGATTTTTTAATTGTTTGTTTGCCGCCAGGACTTTTCGGGTATAATCCGGATTGAAGCTGAATGGCCCATAGATACCTCGGATTAATTTCTCTAAAGTATCACCCGGTTGCACTGTGAGTTTTCCTATAAGATCAGGAGAATCAGCCGGCTGCATTTTTCGATTCAGTTTTTTGGAAACCAGAGAGTCAGTTTCTCCTGCAACTGCAACAGGATTTTCTGCCATTGTAACAATCGGCATTTCATCCTTTGCTGCAAGAACAGGGAAAAAGACCTCATTGCCAACTGCTAAATTTTCAGGGTTCCGCAACTGTGGGTTGGCTTCAATCACCTGGTTTATAAAATGCGGTTTCAGATGTCCTGGGCCGTAAACTTTCTGGATCATGACAAGAAAGGTATCACCAGGCATAACCTCTCGTCTCTCCAGGATAGCCGGAGAAATAATTTTGGTGATTTCCTCAACAGGTACAGCTCCAGGTACAACAGGCACAGTTTCAATCCCGGATTCTTCCTGAACGTTTATTCCTGCAGGTGTTTTTTCCTGTGCAGCATCATTTGTTATGGCAGTAATTTTTTCAGCAGGGGATATCACAACTTCTTTTGCAACTTCAGGTTCTTGCTGGATAGCTTCTTCAATGATTGTCGAGATTTCCTTTTCAGCAGGAGGAACTACAGCACTTTCTTGAGCCTTCTCTGGTTCAGGCTGAACGGCCTCTTCAACTTTTGCCACTTCCTGGGGGTGTGGCTTTGTCGGCAATATCTTTTTGGCTACAGAATGTTTAGCCGTTAGTTTTGTTGGCGGAGCCATAACGGTTTGCATCTGTTCTGACCATAGTCCGAAAATCAGCATGAGAACAATGAGGCTGGAGAGAGAACCGGCCCGAATGAGCTGAAGTTTCTTTGCTCGTTTTGGGGAAAGCAGGGTGGCGCAGCGCAGAGTCATGAACCAGTTTGCTTTTTCCTGGTTTTCAATGACCAGGGTGAGGACTATAAAGTGGCAGAGATCAATAATTTGCTTCGGGTCCCCCTGGGT
>JAAXQI010000171.1 GCA_012974315.1 Desulfobacterales bacterium
GTTCTGATTTGATGAGACAATCAAGCATTTTGGGGGGTGGTGGTCCATACTTAATTATGGACTGTCGTCACATTACGAGGTAGTGTAAATACAATTGAGGGCACTTACATACAAGTACTGGAATTAATTATATGTCTCGTTATTTTTTACCCCTTTAAAGCGCACTGAAGTGCAATTTTCAAAAACCCACAATGACAAACACTAAAAATTAACCTCCTGAAATTTTGCCATCATGCTAAAATGCTTTCTTTTTTAATTACTGGAACCATACTGGGACTCTCTGCCGGATTTGCCCCGGGACCTCTCCTGGCTCTCGTCATATCTGAAACCATGGAGCATGGTGTCAGGGCTGGCATAAAAGTCGCCCTCGCCCCCATCCTTACAGACCTGCCGATTATAATCGTAACAATATTTATTCTGGCAAAACTTTCCGACTTTCAATCTGTGTTGGGAATAATTTCGATTATAGGTGCTTTGTTCATTTTATATCTGGGCATTAATAATTTGCGCACAAAAGGAATCGAATTAGACCTCGATAAAAGCGCACCCAGATCATTTCAAAAAGGGATTATTGTAAATGCATTAAGTCCCCATCCCTACCTCTTCTGGTTTTCTGTAGGCGGGCCTATAACAATTAAGGCCATGGATCAGAACCTGCTTGCTGCAATTTCTTTTATAGGCAGTTTTTACGTGCTGCTTCTCGGCACCAAGATCGTTCTGGCTATACTGGTTGGTAAATCCCGCACATTTTTAATGGGAAACAGATATATTTTCACAATGCGTCTGTTAGGATTTATATTAATTCTACTGGCAGGGATTCTCTTCCGGGACGGTCTTCACCTGCTCGACATACTCTAAATTTAAAGAGCCTTTCTCAAAACCATTCTATATCCCGGGGGTCATAGGCGATACTTACCTTTTTACCCGGATAAAGTTTAAGTTCTTCAACCTTGTCCAAGGCCAGGCGCATGGTGATGACCAGTACTGCGACTTTTATATCAACCTGAACCATATCAACGTTTCTTTCAAGAAACAGTCGGGTAACAAATCCGTTCAATGTGTCGATTTTCCACTTCAAGAGAGGATCTTTTCCTGGCAATGAAATTTTCATCCTGGATGGATCAAGGATTGCCAACTTCTTTCCTTCCTCAGGTGTGGGGACGACAAGAACTTGTCCATCCTCAAACTCTTTATGCAGAAATCCCTCTTCACCAAATTTCCAGGGCCCGTAGACTGCACTTCCCAGGCCGTTTTTAAAGAGCCTGCCATGGAGTAAATGCAGCACAGAGTCACAGGTTTCATAAAGCCACTGCCAGTCATGGGTTGCAACAACCAGAGTTGCCCCCCACTCTTCCCTTGCCTGCAGAGATGCTTTTCTGATAAGCCGGGCACTGTCTGCATCGACACTGGCAGTCGGCTCATCAAGCAGCAACACTTCAGGTTTCAGAACCAATCGCGCAGCCAGAGCGACACGTTGCGCTTCCCCACCCGAAAGCTCATACCATTTCCTTTTGGCAAAATCTTCCGGGTCCAGCCCGACAAGATCTAATGCCCTTCCAACCCGGCTTCTGAGATCCTTTGTATCCTTTCTTATTTTAAGACCATATACAACATTATCAAAAACAGAGCGGCGCATGAGGTAAGGAGCCTGGGTGAGCAGGGTTACCATAAAACGCACCTCATGAGAAAACGGCAAAGTTTTTTTTCCTTTAAATGATATTGCACCATAGGTCGGCTCTTCCAGAAAACCGAGAAGTTTGAGTAAGGTGGACTTACCACTGCCATTAGGCCCGATAAGTCCTACTATGGAGGCAGCCGGGATGGAAATATCTTCTATGGAGAGTACCTGTTTGTCTCCATAATAATGGTCAATGTCCTGGATCTGATAGATGTCCACTTCAGATCCTCCTACGCAGCCCAGCCAGGGAAATATTGACCGTTAAAGCAATCAGGAGCAATACCAGTCCCAGGGCTATCCCCATGCCGAATTCCCCCTTACTTGTCTCAAGGGCAATTGCCGTGGTGATTGTCCGGGTATGCCACTTGATATTACCGCCCACCATGAGTGAAATCCCAACCTCGGTCAATACTCTGCCCGTGGCAGTTACTGCCGCTGCCAGGAGACCTAAACGAACTTCCCACAGAGTACTTTTTGCTATCTGAAACCTGTTTGCCCCAAGAGACATAAGGGTGATCCGCAAATTGCGGTCAGACGCCTCAACAGCGGTAGCTGTCAAAGCGATAACTATGGGCAGCGCCAGGATCGCCTGGCCGACGGCAATGCCCGGTATGGTAAAGAGTAACCCGGTCTCACCCAAGGGCCCGTTCCTGGTAAGCAGCGCATAGACGACAAGGCCTATAAAGACCGTGGGCAGCGAAAGCAATGTATCAACAACAATACGGATTTGTTTCTTAAACCTGAAATCAAAGTACCCCAGCAGGTAGCCCAGAGGAAGACCCAACAGCAGACTGACTGCCATTGCCATACCTGAAGCACGAAGGGTAACACTGATGGCAGAATAGGTTGCCGGATCACGGTTTCTCAAAAGTGTTACAGCCTGGAAAAATCCCTCTTGAATAAAATCCATTCCTATTCCCGGTTTGCGTTCGGAGTAAAAAGCTGTTTGCCGAGCAGCTTGAATTCCCCGATCAAGCGCTGTGCCTCATCACCTGCCATCCAGGATGACAGTACTTGTGCCTTATCATATTTCACATTGGCACAATGCTGCAGATTAATCGGAATGATGCTGTACTGGTTTAGCAACACATCATCACCTTCCACCAGAACAACAAGGGCAGGCTTGCTTTCAGCTATAGATTCGTACTTGATATAGGTACCCCGGTCAGCCATGGTATAGCCCTTCAGTTCTGCTGCCACGTTGATGGTTGCCAGCATTCCCTGGCCGCTTTGTCTGTACCAGGTTTCCTGTTCAGGTATCGGCATATCTGCAAGTTTCCAGAGTAAACGTTCTTTCTTATTGGTTCCGGAATTATCTCCCCGGCTGACAAAAACAGTATTTGATGATTTTATTGCCTGCAGTGCCGGAGAAACCCCTTTGCCTCTGATCTTTGCCGGATCTTCCGTTGGCCCGATCAGCACAAAGTCATTATACATTATTTGCTGTCGATCTACACCAAACCCCTGATCAACAAAATCGATTTCAGCCTGTGGGGCATGTACCAGAAGAATATCTACATCGCAGTTCTCACCGAGCTTCAATGCCTTGCCGGTGCCGGTAGCTATCCAGCGGATACCTATACCGGTCTTAACCGTAAAAGATGGCATAAGATAATCCAGCAACCCGGTGTTGTCCGTGCTTGTAGTTGTTGCCAGCAACAGTTCACCGCCTGTTTCAGCGGCATGAACGAACTTCCCGGAAAAGAAAATGGAGCCATGCAGAACAGTCGTCAAGCAAACCAGCATGAATACGGTTTTTTTCATCGTCACTTTATTTCCAATCTCTCAAACTCTCCTTTGGGTTAAACACAATTATTTTTTATCCTCGGGCCTGATTACTACGAAGCAAGTTCTGGATGACAGGATAATATGCTATAAATTCACTATAAATCCAAATAG
>JAAXQI010000048.1 GCA_012974315.1 Desulfobacterales bacterium
AGTTAAACTATTACAGGGTATTACAAAGACGGGGATGTTTTCGATTCCCATGCACTTCCGCCATTTCTTTTCCTGTATTCTCTTTAGAGAACTTCTTCTCTTTTCAACAGCGGATAGCCCATTTCCTTTCTCTGCTCTGTATACTGCATGGCAACCTGCCTGGCAATATTTCTGATCCTGCCTATATACCTTGTACGCTCGGCAACACTTATAGCCTTTCTTGCATCAAGCAGATTAAAGGTATGGGAACACTTGAGACAGTAATCATAGGCTGGCAGAATCAAGCCTTTTCCCACCAGTGTATGCGCCTCAGACTCATAGGTATCAAAAAACTGAATCAATGCCTCTACATTGGCCTCTTCAAAGTTAAAGCGGGAAAATTCTACCTCTGCCTGGTGAAAAATCTGGCCATAGGAGACTTCCTCGTTCCAGGCTAAATTGTAGACATTTTCAACCTTCTGCAGATACATGGCAATGCGCTCAAGCCCATAAGTAACCTCAACCGTAATCGGTTGCAGATCAAGGCTTCCAGCCTGCTGAAAATAAGTAAACTGGGTAATTTCCATACCATCAAGCCATACTTCCCATCCCAGACCCCAGGCCCCAAGGGTCGGCGACTCCCAGTCATCCTCGACAAAACGGATATCATGCTCCAGAAGGTTAAGTCCGAACCGCTTCAAACTTTCAAGATACATTTCCTGGATTTCAAGTGGTGACGGCTTAATCACTACCTGGTACTGGTAGTAATGCTGAAGCCGGTTGGGATTTTCACCATATCGCCCATCGGTCGGACGCCTGGACGGTTGCACATAGGCCGCCTTCCATGGTTCTGGCCCCAAGGACCTCAGCAGGGTAGCAGGATGAAAAGTGCCTGCCCCCACCTCCATGTCATACGGTTGCTGGATGACACAGCCCTGTTCAGCCCAGAATTTATTCAATTCCATGATAATATCTTGAAAATACATATTGCTGCCGGTTCCTTTCCCTGTTCAAATAGTCTATATTTTTATTCTTACATTTCAAAAAGAAAACAAGTTACCACAGTAGGTCAATATGACAAAATTTTTTTTCCAATAACATGAAAAAACCATGAAAATTATTGAAGAATTATACCGGAAAGCCAGGGAACTGACAAATCTGAACAGTATCATGGCCCTGCTGCAGTGGGACCAGGAAGTAATGATGCCTTCCGGAGGTGGAGCCGGAAGGGCTGACCAGTTCTCTGTCTTGAGTACTCTTATCCACCAGAAAATAACCGCTCCCGGCCTGGGCAAAATCCTCCAGGAACTTTCTGATAACCCTGAGGGTCTCTCATCAGCAGACCTATCCCTTTTAAGGGTACTTAAGAGAGAATACGATAAAAACACGAAACTGCCTGAAAAATTTGTCGCTGACTTTTCCAGGTTAACATCTGAAGCGCTTCCTGTCTGGGTTGACGCCCGCAAAAAAAATGCCTTTAAACTCTTTCAGCCCCTGCTTGAAAGAGTCATAACCATGTGCAGGCAGCAAGCTGATTTTCTGGGATACGTTGATCACCCATATGACGCCTTGCTTGACCTGTACGAAGAAGGATTAACCACCAATAATCTGGAAATTCTCTTTGGAAACCTGAAGACCGAACTCAGTCAACTGTTGCAGCAAAAAGCTTCTGAGAAGAAACCGATCCCGGAAAATCTGGCAGATATGACGCCCATGCTGCTGAAAGACCAGGTGCATTTTTCTGAAAGGATCCTGGCAGAGATAGGGTATGACTTCAACCGGGGCAGGCAGGATATTTCAGCCCATCCGTTTACCACAAGTCTTGGGCATAGTGACCGGAGAGTAACCAACCGCTTCCGACCCGATTCTCTGGAATTTATTTTCAGCGCCCTGCATGAAGGAGGGCATGCCCTGTATGAGCAAAATATTGCAGAAAAGTATGCAGAAACCCCTCTTGACGAAGGCGTTTCCCTTGGCATCCATGAATCACAATCCCGACTCTGGGAAAACATCATCGGTCGCAGTCATCTGTTCTGGGAAAAACAGTACCCCCTGCTGCAGGAATCTCTGCCGGAGCAGTTCCAGAACATTGACCTGGATGATTTTGTCCGTCACATCAACCGGGTGCACCCCGGAATGATCCGTGTGGAAGCAGACGAGGTGAGCTATAACCTGCATGTTCTCATCCGCTTTGAACTGGAAAGGGGATTGATGGAAGGCACAATTGGAGCTGCTGATCTGCCTGGACTCTGGAATGAAAAATATCAGCACTATCTTGGAGTTAAGGTGGACTCAGACGCAAACGGGGTTCTGCAGGATATCCACTGGGCCCATGGCAGTTTCGGTTACTTCCCAACCTATACCATCGGCAACCTGGCGGCTGCCCAGATATGGAACACCTATTGCCAGTTCGACCCCGACCACAGGCAGACACTGCTGCAAGGGAAGCTTGATAAAATAAGAAACTGGCTGACTGAAAACATTTACCGCCATGGGGCTTTCTATCCTCCGGCAGATTTATTGCAGAAGGTTTGCGGTGAGCCGCTCAACAGCAAATATTTTATCGATTACCTGAAAAACAAGCCTGAGTTTTCCCTATGATCCTCTCCAATGAATACGTTGCAACAATCCGCAAGGTATTAAGAGAATCAAAAACCATTGCCGTGGTGGGGCTTTCGCCAAAACCTAACCGGCCCAGTCATCAGGTTGCCTCCTATCTCATGGAAGCAGGCTATACCATTATCCCGGTCAATCCCGGTCAGGATATCATCCTCGGACAGACCTGCTATTCAAACCTCAGGGACATCCCTACACCGGTGGACATGGTGGATATTTTCCGCAGACAGGAAGAAGTAGTACCAATTGTGGAAGATGCCATTGGTATCGGCGCCAGGTTCATCTGGATGCAGCAGGGGATCGTTAACGAGGAGGCTGCCGGAAAAGCGGAAGCAGCAGGCCTTATCGTGATCATGGACCGCTGCACCAAGATTGATCACATGAACCTGCTGTGATTTTTTAGCTCTTTTTCTTCTTTTTAAAACGCTTATCATAGCGTTCCTGTTCGCTGTAGATACAACCGCAGTATGACTGGCGGTAAAGGCCCATTTCTTTGGACATGTCTATGCCCTGCTGCCAACCCTCGCGGAAATCGTGATAGTAAAAAGCAATTTTATGCTCTTCAGCAAGCTGTTCAGCCTTTTGACGGATCAGTTCGTGATTTTGGTAACGGCTATAGAGAAGGGTGGTGGTAAAGGCATCAGCGCCTATTTTCTTGGCCTGCTCGACCGCCTCGCGCAAACGCATATCATAGCAGAGTCCGCAGCGGCTATCCTCATTGAATACAACCTGGCGCAAATATTCCCGCAATCCATACCCACGATGATAGTCAACATGCAGGTTCTCTCTTGCAGCAAGCTGCTCTACAGCTTCAAGCCGTTTTGTAAACTCCCGGTAGGGATGAATATTAGGATTATAGAAGAAGCCGTGCACCTTGGCCCCTTCTCCTTTCAAGACTTCAAGGGGATAGGTTGCGCAGGGACCACAGCAGATATGAAGTAGTATGGACATGACAAATTACAAGTAAATATTCAGGCTCAGGGGAATCGGCTTTAACCCGCCACTCTCATAATCAAAAGACTTGGTGCTGGTTACTGGATAAACCAGAGTGAACAGTCGCACAATATACAAAGTGTTGGCATAAAGAATTTTTGGCCTTTATCTGGAATCCAATATCCAGCATCACACCTTTTTTCAACTCTGTCTCTTTGTTGCTTCGTGCCTAAAATCCTAATAAACTGAGCCTCTTGCAAAATAAGTAAAAGGCACAATCTGTCATTTCGACCATAGGGAGAAATCTAATAAAATCAAGAAAATTCAAGATTCCTCTCTGCGTTCGGAATGACACATAACATCATTCAGGGACAGCCAGACCTGCCACAGCGAAACTCATGGCAATACGGTGGTCATTATAGGTCTCAATCTCAGCACCATGCATGGGATTGTCAGAATCTTTGCCCTCAATTATCAAGGTATCATCCAACTCCTGCACCCTGGCACCCATTTTGGCCAGCTCAACAGCCATGACATGGAGCCGGTCACATTCCTTGATGCGCAGGTGTCCGATATTTTTTATGGTGGTCCTGCCTTTGGCCTGGGAGGCAACCACGGCAAGGGTCGGCACCACATCAGGCATACCGCCCATATCTATGGTAATGCCTTTAAGTTCCTCGGGGCCGCTTACGGTTAACCCTTCGCCGGTTTTATTCACCTGGCAGCCCATACGAGCCAGCAGGGCAACAAAGAGAGCATCACCCTGCAGAGACGGAACCGGCACATTGGGAACGGTCACCTCGCCACCGGTTATTGCGGCTGCCGCATAAAAATAAGAGGCATTGGAGGCATCGCCCTCAATCGCATACTCAATGGCATTGTATATCCCCTGGGGAATCACATAACTGTTCAGCGCTTCATTGGCTTCCACCCTGATGCCGAAAGCTTCCATCACCGCCAGGGTCATGATGACATAGGGCAGCGACAGTATTTCCCCTTCAACATCAAGTAATGCCTCCTGCCTGGCATATGGACCTACCAGTAACAGGGAAGAAAGATACTGGCTGCTTTTGCCTTCAGGCAATATTGTCTTGCCGCCTGACAGGCCGTTGGCCTTTATGAGCAGTGGCGGGCAGCCGTTATTATTCATACTGGCAATATCAACCCCCCAGCCTTGCAGTGCCTGCATCAGGGGCAGGATGGGCCTTTCCGCCATCCTTTCATCACCGGTTATCTGAAAAGTGCCACTCCCTAAGGCAGCAACAGAGGTGAGAAACCTGGTTGCCGTACCATTATTGCCAAGGAATATTTCTTTACCAGGGGTTACAATCCGACCGCCATTGCCTTGAACTATCCATCTGTCCTTAGCCTTTGCAACTATGACGCCCATCTGCTCAAGGGCTGCAGCCGTATACCTTGTATCTTCGCTTTCAAGAGGGTCAAGCAGGGTGCTCTCACCATCGGCCAGTGCGGCAGCAATCAGGGCACGCTGGGTGATGCTCTTGGACCCGGGAACCTTGACTGACGCATTAATTTTTGTTGCCGGCTTAACTTCTATCATATTGATATAATTAGTTTTTAAATGTTCTAAATTTATTCTGCTATTATTTGGATGAGAGCTGAACGCATCACCTCAACCGGAGCATCCTGCCCGATCCAGGCTTCAAACTGCGCTACCCCCTGATACAGCAGCATGGAAAGTCCGTTTATTACCTCACAACCAACAATCTTTGCATCCTTAATCAACTTTGTTTCCAAAGGAGAATAGACTATATCCATGACCACCGGAAAGTTGGCCAGACATGCGGAGGGCACCAGGCTCACATCCCCAAGAAACTTCATGCCGACTGATGTTGCATTAACCAAAGCATCGGCATGCATTGACCCAACCTCTGCCAGAGGGACCCAATCACAGTCAAGTTTCTCACCCAGTGTTTTCAGCCTGCTTTCCGTCCTGCTCGCAAGTATTATCTCTGCACCTGCTTCCAGCAAACCATACCCTATTGCCTTTGCAGAGCCCCCGGCTCCCAGGAGCAGAATCTTTTTCCCTTTCAGGTCGAGCTTGTCAGCTAAAGCCCTGTTTGCCCCGATCCAGTCTGTATTTAATCCATGGATATTTTTTTCCTCATCAAATACCAGGGTATTAACCGCGCCAATCTTTTCAGCCACAGGGTCAATGGAATTAATATGGGCAAGAATGGTTTCCTTGTGCGGAATTGTGACAGAAAGACCACGAACATTCAAAGTCCGGCAGGCATCCAGGGCTTTTTCCACATCAAAAGCAGGAAAGGGGACATAGACCTTGTTTAACCCCAGGGCCCCAAAAGCACTGTTATGCATTGCCGGGCTTAAGGAATGGGCGACCGGATTACCGATTATTCCATAAATTTCAGTAGAACCGTTAATCTGCATGATTTAATCTCTCCAGCATCTCATGGATAAGGGATACAGGCATCTGCCCCGGTGCAGTTTCATCGCCGCCATCAGGAGCTGCATAGGTCATGTACCCTCCCAGTTTTAAAGTTGCCAACCTGCTGATCATACCAATACGCCCCATACAAAAGGCAATCAGCGGGAAATTATTTTCGGCAGCCATGACCTGAAGATTTAATACCCTGAGCACATCTTCGTAGTTATTGGCCATGGTAACAATTTTTCCTACGTGTGCCCCGGATTCAATCTGCTGTTGTAAAATATCACCCAACTCATCGCTCGATGGAGTACCTGAAAAATCATGCCATGAAATGATGAGGCCGGTTTCGGGGTGTTTTAATAAGACATCCAGCAATTCAGCCCTTAATTCAGGGGCTGATTTCAGTTCAAGGTCTACAAAGGCGCAATCGTGTTGAATTGCTTTGAGCAGCAAACCAATTCGCGCAACTTCTGATCCCTTAAATGCCCCCCCTTCCCATTCCGGACGATTGGTAAAGAGTAAAGGCTTACTGAGACCCTTTATAAATGGTTCAATCTCTGGACTGGAAAGCTTGTCCAGTCGAATCTCTATGATATCTGCAGAGCCTTCAGACTGGATGGCGATATCAACTGCTGCTGTTTCATCTTCACAGGCAATTGATACGCAAATACCAGCCGGGGAAGCAAGATCCACTTTCAACGGCTTATCTCCTTGTGTTTTTTCAAAATCGCTCCCTGACAACTATAAATTAAGGTAAAACACCCTATTATATCGGCATGAAGTTGTCAATCAGATCACCAAAAGTCTGCTTTTCTACAGATTGCTCATAAAGCTGCTTTAACAAAATATGGATCAGTTTAACTTCATGTGGCTCAAGAAGGAATCCGGGTAGAGGTTGGGCAGGCAGCAGGCGCCTTGTTGAGGCCAGGGGTTTACTTTCAATCTGGTCCCCTAAAATATCTGCCATATTACCCCAGTACCCGCCATCGCTGCAAATATGTTCAACAATCTGGGTAAAAACCGTATTCACGGTGAGGTGTATTGGGGCGATTTCTGCCCCACTCTTATCCGAGCAGCACACAAGTGAGCCAAAGCTTCTGCAGCCAAAAGGGCGAACTTCATAAATGGAACACGCATCCTCACTTAAAAAAATACAAGGGGTAAAATTCCAGTCTCCCAATGCTTCCTCGGCAACCTCCTGGTGGTCAAGACAGGCCCTGGCATACTGGTTTGTTGTTATTGCGGCCCCTTTATTTTCCGTTGCTCTTCGAGCAAGCTGTTCAGACAACCAGCTGTCTCTGCCCCCCACTTTTAAAAAGTCGAGTATCATGACTCCTTCAAGGTTTGTCATGGTGACACTCTGGGTACAGCAGGATGCACAGCCTTTTTTGCAAACCAATGGAAAACGTTCAACCCAACGGGCATAAACTCCATAGATACAAGCCAGCAGTTCTTTTTTGGATTCCATGTCTGCCGGCACACGTGCTTGCTGTTGAATCATCATTTGGCACCGAACACTTTTCTTTTCACTCTGTCCATCACCTCTTTCGGGACCAGCCTTAATGCCAGGGCAACAATAAATGACGCGACTACCATGTCATCCAGCCAACCGATCAGGGGAATGGCATCGGAAATAAAATCCACAGGAACAAGTATGTATAAAAGACCGGCTGTAAGGAGAAGTTTGACGTACCAGGGTGTTTGCCGGTCAAGCAGGATTAAAAAATAATAGCTGAGCTTTTGTAAAAAAATGCTCATTTTTTCACCAACCAATCAGTTTAATTGCAGAGGGGGATATTGAGGTAAGCCTTCAAGCTCTCCGGGCCTTGCCGATCAAATCCTGTATGGATGCAATGCCTTTTTTTTCAAGATATTGTCCTATACCTTGAATGATTTCTTCAGTGGCTTGGGGATTAACAAAATTTGCTGTACCAACCTGGATTGCTGTTGCTCCAGCCAGCAAAAATTCAATTGCATCCCCAGGAGTAGTAATCCCGCCGATGCCAATTATTGGAATGGAGACACTCCCGGCAACCTGCCAGACCATGCGCAGGGCAATGGGCTTGATCGCCGGACCTGACAACCCACCGAAAATATTGGCAAGTTTTGGCCTGCATGATTCAATGTCTATGGCCATGCCCAGCACAGTATTGACTAAAGATACTGCATCCGCTCCAGCCTCTTCTACCGACCGGGCGATCAATGCTATATCCGTTACATTGGGTGAGAGCTTGACAATGACCGGGCGGGAAAAATTCTGGCACACTGCTTTTGTTACTGCATGCGCCATGTCAGGGTCGGTCCCGAAGGCAACCCCGCCATGTTTCACATTTGGACAGGAGATATTCACTTCAACTGCAGCAACCTTTTCTTCATCATTTAATCGCTTGGCCAGCTGCTGGTACTCCTCCACAGTATCCCCAAGAATATTAACAATCAGAGGTGTATCTATGCCCCGAAGAAAAGGTAGTTTTTCAGTGAAAAACCTTTCCAGCCCGACATTTTCCAACCCTATGGCGTTCAGCATGCCACAGGCTGTCTCTGCTATTCTTGGAGGGGGATTCCCCTGTCTTGGAAGCAGAGAAATTCCCTTGACAATAATGGCTCCAAGGCTGTGCAGGTTAACAAGCGAGTCATACTCCTCCCCATAACCAAAGGTGCCGGAAGCGGTCATTACCGGATTCCTCAATTGTAAGGAACCGATACTAACTTTCATGTCAGGTTGCTCTACAGCCATGCCACATCATCCATATCAAATACCGGGCCGTCCTTACATACATGGACATAGCCATTCATATCAGCCCGTTGTACCGCACAGCCAAGACAGGCTGCAAGGCCACAGGCCATCATAGTCTCAAGTGAAACCTGGCAGCTCCATTTCTTTTTCCTGCAGGTGTTTGCCACTGCCCGCAGCATGGGATAGGGACCACAACCATAAATCATGACAGGCTTTTCCTGTTGCAAATCAGTCATGAGCTCGGTAACAAGCCCCTGCTTGCCAAGACTGCCATCCTCTGTGATTGTTTCAACTGCAAGCCCCATACTCTCGAATTCCCCTGCCAGAGTAAAAATTTCATCCCTGGTTCTGGCACCAAGAAGCACCCGAATGGAAGAAGGTTCACTTTTTTGAAGTATTTGCCTGGCAAGGAAAAAAAGAGGCGCTATGCCTATGCCGCCCCCAACAAGAAAATGGAGACTATCATTGGCGACAGTAAAGCCGCGACCAATGGGTCCCAATATATCCAATTTCCGACCCACTTCCATGTTCGCAAGTGCCTTTGTCCCTTTACCAATGACTTTGAACAGTATCTTGACCATGCCCCCTTCTGCTACCTGGTGAATGGAAAACGGCCTGCGCAACAGGGGATCCAAGCCCTCAACAGTACGCACCATGACAAACTGGCCCGGCATGGAGGCTGAGGCTATATCCGGAGCTTTAACAGTAAGCCGGTATATATCATCAGCAACCTGTTCCCTGCGTATTATTTCAGCTAACTCTTTATAGGCCTGCATGTATTATCTTAGGTTCTGTCTGTCAATCATCGGGTTGTTTCGTAATCCGATAATCATCGGGTTGTTTGTTGGTTAACGAAACAAACCAACGATTGACACATAATCCGATAACGGTTCAAGGGCAAGAATATATATAATATCAAACAAATCAACAAGTAGCCCTTTACGTTTAAGCTGGTATCATGGTATTTTCTCATTGGCTCCACTTCCTGTATAGTTTTTTCTTTAAGGGAAGCCGCTTGCAACGCCATAACTTTTTAACACATAATATAAAAAAAACGAATTATTATGCTGCTAACTATCATAATTGTATTTTCTTTAATCTTTGGAGCTTCAGTTGGCAGTTTTTTAAATGTTGTGATTCTCAGACTCCCGGAAGAAGGCGCATCTATCGTCTTTCCAGGCTCCCGATGCCCTAAATGCCTTCATGATCTTAAATGGTATGACAATGTTCCAGTCATCAGTTTTATTCTACTAAAAAAACAATGCCGCTACTGCGGTGTACCCATATCCTGGCAATATCCACTGGTTGAGCTCACCATGGCACTGCTCTCCCTGGCCCTGCTATTCAAATTCGGTTTCACCTATGGACTGCCAATTTATTTTGCCTTTACCGCCGCCTTGCTCGTTGTCATTGTCATTGATTTCTATCATAAGATCATCCCTGATGTAATCAGCCTTTCGGGTATAGTCATCGGCTTTGCATGCTCGTTCATCAACCCTGTCATTACCTGGCAGCAGTCAGGCATAGGACTGCTGGTTGGCGGCGGATCACTCTATGCGGTGGCAGCCGGCTATTATCTTTTCACCAAGCGGGAGGGTATGGGCGGATGAGATATTAAGCTTCTTGCCATGATAGGGGCTTTTCTGGGCTGGCAAAGTCTGCCTTTTGTTGTTTTCGGCAGCTCCATTCTTGGTGCTGTGGTGGGAATAGGCGCAATGGTAAAGCAGAAAAAAGGTGGCAAAACCATGATCCCCTATGGCCCTTTTCTGTCAACTGCGGCCCTGTTGTATATGTTTTACAGGGAATTGATCGATTATTACCTGATACTCTATTTTCTGGGACCACCCCAATATTAAAAGTTTTATGGTAATGCCAGATCGGTCTGGAAATTGATTGCTGCAAGTTGGTTATTGTTCTTCAGGGCTTCACCTATCTGTATACCAAACCGCCTGGCTTCTTCCATCTGCTCGCTTGAATGCCCGAACCGGCTATAATGTTTACTGATAAACCCTGACCGTTCCGGGTTTTTACCGGCAATTTTCATAAAAACACCGACAGTGCGCCATGGCTCTGGATTGGGATGGGAAAAGGCAATCATATTTGAGAAATGGGCACCACACTTTCTCAGTTTATTACGTAAACCCCACCAGTGTAGTTTCCAGTATCCCCGGCAGGAAATAAGTGGCAGGACCTCACGCCCCCCCAGGATTTCTTTCCCGTATCTATCCAAAAAAGACAATACCGGGCCGCTGGGATTATAAGACCAGGTAGGGCCTGCCAGAATTATGAGGTCATACTCCTGGTCACATTTCGGGGAAATATCCTGGATTGGGACCCGTACACGGAAAAAAGTGGTAAGCATCATGATATAGGTGCGAAAAAAGCCACTGAGCGGAAAACGCAAATGCTTAACTGGTTTCAGTTTCTCAAAAAAAACCTCCACCCCCTGTTCCTTCAATCCGGCAGTCAGCCGGTTAAGCAAAACACCTGTCTGGCCGCTGAAGGAATAATAAATCAACAGAACCTGGTTGTTTTTGGGGGGACTGTCCGATAGCATTTCTTGCCTTTCTACCATTGCACCTTATTCTTCAACATTTAAACAAAAAAAGCCCCTGAAATACTCTTCCAGGGGCTTAGGAATAACAAAGGTTATTAAGATATTCAAGAAAGGAATCAGGAAATCATCTTTTCCTCTTTCACACTTAGGGCAATCTTAAACAGGACGGTCAGGATAAAGAACCCTGTAGCCCAAATGCCCAGTGTAATCATAATCTCCTGGAAAGAAGGATAATACGCGGTAATCTCTTCAAGAGGGCTCGGGACAAAACCACCGATGACCAGGCCGATACCCTTGTCAATCCAAAACGAAACGAAAAGAAGCACACAGGCTATCGCCAGGGTGTCCTCCCTTTTTCTAGCTGCGGGTATAAGGAACATCACTATAGCAACAATACCGAAGATGGCAGAAACACGCATCCAGGGAACCAGTTGTGAATGCCCGTGCAAACCGAAGAAAAGATAATCCAGGGTATGCATATGGCCGGGGATATTACTGTAATATGAGGTAAAGAACTCAAGCAGTATGAAGAATACGTTGATTAAGGCAGCATAGGTAACAATGGTCACCAACTTCTGGATTGCCTCCTGACCGGCATCAAACTTCGTTACCCTTTTAATGATCAAACAGAGCAGGATCAAAAGAGCAGGACCGGCCGCAAAAGCCGAGGCCAGAAAACGGGGAGCCAGGATTGCTGTAAGCCAGAAATGACGCCCCGGAAGACCAGCATACAGAAAGGCTGTTACCGTATGGATACTAACTGCCCAGGGTATGGAAATATAGATGAAAGGCTTGATCCACTTGGGCGGCGCAACTTCCTTTTTCTCTGCTGTCAGGACAACCCAGCCAACAAAGATATTAAGGAAGAGATAGACATTTAAGACGATCATATCCCAGAAAAGAATGGAACCAGGGGTCGGATGTAAAAGCACATTCAATGCCCTGGTCGGCTGCCCCAGATCGGCCATGATAAACAACAGACACATGGACACTGCAGCCACGGCCAGAAACTCACCCAGAATAGTGATTTTGCCGAAAATCTTATAGTTATGCAGATAATAGGGCAGAACGACCATCACACCCGAGGCCGCAACCCCGACAAGAAATGTAAACTGGGCAATGTAAATACCCCAGGAGACATCCCGGCTCATACCTGTCATGCCCAGACCGTAGTTGTACTGCTGCACATAACTTAAGGCACCTGCAGCCATGAAGGCGAGCAGCACTGCAATCCATCCCCAGTATTTGTTACTTCCCGTAAGCGCTTTTTCTAACATGATGCCTCCGCAAATTCAAAAATCTCTTTATCCTATTATATATTCAGGAGGTAGTATCCTTTACAATCCCAGATTACTTCCACTAAATCAAACGATGTAAAATACCGACGGATTGGTACCCAAAGACGGTTTCCGCTGAATAGTAAAGTTGTTATCCAGCAACTTTACTATCTCTGAGTGAGAATCATTCAGGTCACCAAAAGTCATAGCCCCTGTATTGCCACATGCCTCAACACAGGCTGGCTGCTGGCCTCTTGCAAGTCGGTCCACGCAGAAATTACATTTTTCCACCACACCGCGCATACGGGTGGGGAATTCTTTGTTGTGTGTCTTCTGGTCAATAAACGGCCGCGGGTCACGCCAGTTAAAACTTCTCATGCCATATGGGCAGGCCGCCATGCAGAACCGGCAACCTATGCATCTGTGGTAATCCATGGCGACGATGCCGTCTTTTCTTTTAAATGTAGCCTTGGTGGGACAAGCCCTGACGCATGGTGGGTTATCACAATGATTGCAGAGCACAAGAAAGCTTGAATCCTCTAGATTCTTGTTCTTGTGATATTGGCTTTTCCCCGTAAATGCCTTTTCAAACGGCACTTCAAAGATCCACTTTATCTCATCCTTTTTATTGCCGAAGTTTGGCACATTGTGGACTGTATGGCAGGCCGTGGTGCATTTCTGGGCCAACCCCTTATTGGCATCGAAGACCCTCTGGTCGATGACCATCCCCAGTCGCACCCCTGTCGGCGCAGCTTCATGGGAGGCTTCTGCTTCACCTCCGGAAGATGCATATGAGACAGTATCAGGCCCACCCTTCAACAGGAGATTGAATGCCGCAGGGGCACCAAGCCCTGCAATGGTTGACAATCCCGCAATCTTTAAAAATTGTCTTCTCTTGATATCCATTAGAACGTCTCCTTAGGCACGTAATGGCAATCCCAGCAGTACGGTTTTACGGATGCATACACATGGCACTCATCACAGAATTTCTTCTTGTCCGTGTGACATTTCAAGCAGCCGTTCATTAAACTTTTTTCATACTTGACACCGTCCACTTCAACAGGGGTCCTGTCCCCATCGCGTAATGCTTCATCACGCCAATCGTCAAGCAGCTTCATATGTGAGGTACGCATGTACTGAGCAGACTCGACACACTTTGTTACCCCAACAGGTTTTTCCGGCTTGGGGACTATTCCAGCATTCCCCATGTTTTTCCAGATCGGGAATGTCATCAAGGCCACAAATACAATCAGCCCAGGGATGATATACTTTCCGTCGTACATTATGCACCCTCCTCATTGTTTCCGGATTCACCTGCTTCAGCCTCTGCAGCAGCAGCTGCTCTCTCCGCTGCTCCGGGCAATTCTTCAAAGCGAAGGTCTTGGTCTCTTTCTTTCTCGCCATCCATGATCAGGGCATTACCGACCAGTTCTGAAATACCGCAAACCCCAACGTTGGGATTCCAGTATTCCATCAAGGCCAGGAGCGTTGCCCGGTCAATGGCACATACGCAGGAGAGCATATTGACGCCATGCTTTTCTTCCACATATTTGACAGCATTTGCCCGTGGCAATCCACCCCGCATTCTCAGATCCATGATCTCACCGGTATTCAAGCCGGTACCACTACCGCAGCAGAAGGTCTGTTCCCGAATTGTATTTTCCGGCATTTCATAAAAGCTGTTGCAGACATTCTCAAGGATGTAACGCGGTTCATCCAGCAACCCCATGCCTCGTGCCGGGTTGCAGGAATCATGAAAGGTTACAATTCTGTGGTCATTTCTGCTCTTATCTATCTTCAGCTTATTGTGTTTGATAAGATCTGCGGTGAACTCAGAGATATGCACCATTTTGGTCGTAGCAGCGTTTTCAAAGACCGTTCCGGTAATCGGAGATTTTGGAACTTCCAGGTTATCCGGAGGCCCGTTCAAGGTATCCATGTACTGATGTATAACCCGCCACATATGGCCGCATTCGCCGCCAAGAATCCACTTGACGCCCAGCCTTTCTGCCTCGGCATACATCTTACCGTTCAGCTTCTTCATCAGTTCATTATTAGTAAAGGAACCGAAGTTACCGCCCTCTGATGTGTAAGTACTGATGGTATAGTCCAGGCCGATATGCTCAAAAAGCAGCAGGTAACCCATGAAGGTAAAGATACCGGGTTCGGCAAATACGTCAGCCGAAGGGATAACAAAGAGCACTTCTGCGCCCTTGCGGTTAAAGGTCAGATTTTTGAGCTTCACACCTGTTGCTTCTTCAATATCATCCAGGAGGAACTCGGCATTCTCCTTAAATGTATGGGGCTGCAAGCCCAGGTGGTTTCCGGTGCGATTGGAGTTGGCAGCCGGCTCCAGTATCCAGTTTGTGCCGACACCGACCAGGTGCAGCAGCTCACGGGCCATCATGGTAATTTCAGCGGTGTCAATGCCGTACGGGCAGAAAACAGAGCAGCGGCGACATTCAGTGCACTGATAAAAGT
>JAAXQI010000187.1 GCA_012974315.1 Desulfobacterales bacterium
ATTATCCTGCAAAGACCTTTTCCGAATCCCATTTCCTGGAGTAATTCCGCCCGAAAACTCATAGCATTTGACGTGGACCTTATCGTAACATATGGTTCGCCCGCCGCCCAGGCGGTTATCCACGAAAAAAGTAGCATCCCTTTGGTCTACGCCGGTTTGTACGAACCTGATCATGCGGCCGTAAGCGCAAAGCATGTAACGGGTTGCGGCTTCAAGGTGCCCCTGTCAAGCATTCTCCGATACTTCAAACGCCTCAAAACCGTCAATAGCATCGGTATCGTCTTCAGCAGTGTGGAGGAAGATTCGGTACGGCAATACGAAACAATGCAGTCCCTTGCTACTCAGCAGAATATAAAGACTGAAAGAATTGATATCCGGTCACGCACCGACCTGGACAAGTTAAAGCCTATAGAGTCGGATGTCGTTTTCATGACCGGGAGTTCCATCGCCCATTTGTGGCTTGATGACATCATAACGATTCTGGATGAAAAACAGGTCCCGGTTGCTGATATTTTTTCAGACGACACGGAGTCCGGGGTGCTGATGACTCTGTATCAACCGTCGCATACACAAGGGGAAATGGCCGCGGAAATGGCATGGCAGATTTTGCTTGGGGCAAAGCCTGCTGAAATTACCGCACATATCTTTCGGAATACGGAGTTGGTTTTAAATCTTGTGGAAGCAAAGCGTCTCGGCATCAATTTTCCGATCCAGCTGTTAATTGAAGCTACAAAGGTGATTGAATGAGACCGGTTTCTCTGACAGTACGTAGTTTCTTGCGGAGCCTTATCGCCTGCCTGTTCATCTGTCTTGTCTTCTCTGCAGCCATGCCGGTTGTCGCATTCGGGCAGCCAAAGGAACTGTTGTTCGGCATCGAACCCGAACATAACATTTTCGACCAGATGGAACGGTATCGCTATCTGGCAGACTATCTTTCGGATCAGCTCGGGGTGAAAGTAAAACTCACCATCATGAGCCGTTATGGTGAAGTAATCAAACGGTTCAAAACCCTCAAACTGGATGGAGCGTTTCTCTCCTCCTATACCGCCACCATGGGCATTAAAAAGTTGCATTTGGAACCGGTGGCCAATCCCGTCAATCTGAATGGGGAGGCAACTTCACATGGATACATTTTTGTACGTAAAGACAGCGGTATAAGCAGTATATTGGATATGGAGGGGGGCAACATCGTATTTGTGGATCCGGCAACCATGGAGGGTTACCTCTTTCCCCTGGCATTTTTAAAGCAGCAAGGCGTAAAGGATATAAATAAGTTTTTTCACCGATATTATTTTTCCGGCAGCCATGTATCAGCAATCTTTGCAGTACTTGACGGACGGGCTGACATTGGTGCGGCGAAAGATACATTTTATAACAACCTGGTCAAGAATGACCCTTCTATTGAGCAAGAGCTGGAAATCATTGCCCGGTCCCCCAAAGTCCCTGAAGTCACCCTCTGCATCAAAAGTGAAATTGACCAGGATTTACGGGAAAGGTTGGGTAGTGTTCTGCTTCATATGGACAAGACACCTGATGGCATCAAGGTTCTTCAACGATTCAAGGCCATTCGCTTCGTTGAGTCAAGCAAAGAGGACTTTGGCATCATAGAAAAAATGGCCCAGATAGCTCTGGGTGAACTAATGGTACACGGAAAGTAACAAATGAAGAAAAAAATTATCATGGCTTTCTTCCTGTTATTTCTGCTGTTCTTTGCCGGCATTGTCGCAACCCTGCATATTATCGACAGGACAACCGCAAATCTTTCCTCTCTGCTTATGCTGCACAAGGTAGAGGTTATCCGGCAGGAACTGATCATCAACGTTCAGACGGTGCAGTCAAATCTGTATACCATTGGCACATCATTCAACAAGGATTTGGACATTATAGTGGATAATGTCCTCACACTCCGCGACCGGGCCCAAACATGTTCTGATTGCCATCATGAACCAGAGATGGCCAATGAAATAAGTCAATTGCAGGAGCTGACGGGTCAGTACAATGAGGCCCTCAGTTACTTCATAACTTCGACGGCGGACGCTGAACGTATCAAGCGCCTTCAAACTTTTGCGGCCGATATCGGGGACAAGATAATTGATAAGTCGCAATGGATGGCGATGATAGCCAACGACAGCTTACGAAAAAAGACAACTGCGGCAATGGAGGAAGTGGCTGACTCCAGAAAAATTCTAATTGGCACTCTTGCCTTTGCATTTTTTGTAGGCGTCCTTTTCTCCCTTTATTTCATCAGAAGTATCACCAAGCCGGTTACAGAACTCTTGGGCGCTACCCGCAAAATCAAATCAGGCAATCTGCAGTACCAAATAGAGGAAAAATTAAAAGACGAGTTTGGAGAGCTGGCCGGATCGTTCAACGAGATGGCCGTTTCCCTGCAGGAGCAATATGCAAAATTAGAACAGACGGAACAACTGGCCGTGGTGGGTGAACTTGCAGCCGGCATGGCCCATGAAATAAAAAACCCCATGGCAGGGATCAAGGTATCTATGCAAGTTCTCAGTCAAGACTCTCCTCTTCCTCAAAAGGACAAAGAGGTACTTTTCCAGGTGATCAATGAAATTGACAGAATCGCCGCCATGCTCAAAGATTTGCTCAGCTATGCCCGTCCCCCAAAACCCAAGTCGATTTCACTGGATGTCAACCAGCTCCTTGAAGGAACAATCAAATCCGCCCGCTATTCCCTGCGCTCCCCAAAATACAAGGTCAAGGCACCGGACATACAGGTAGAATTCGTCAAAGACTTCAGCACTGACCTTCCGCGTATTGTTGCCGATCCTGGTCAACTGCAACAGGTTTTTCTGAACCTGATATTAAATGCGGTGGACGCTATCTACTCCGCATCCGAACACCAGGGTGTCATAACTATAAAAACAGGGCAGTCTTTGGACAAGACCGTAAAAATCTCAATTGCCGATAATGGGAAAGGAATAGACAGCAAATCGCTGGAATATGTATTCAAACCGTTTTTTACTACCAAGTCTCAGGGGACCGGTCTGGGGCTGGCTATAAGCAAACGTCTTGTCGAGCAGCATAACGGTGGTAATATCACGTTTGAGAATAACCCTGGGGGAAAAGGGGTGATTTTTACCCTCACCTTTCCAATTGATAAGGGTTGACCGCAACATGAGGAGCCGTTGTAAATCTGCATTAAAGCCTGTTTTATTATAAAACAGATCAGGCTGACGGGTAGGTGCGTTGTTTTTTCAGGCCGGTTTGTTCCGGCAATAAAAAGGCCCTTTCCTTAATTGGGAGGGGCCTTTCTTTTTGAGTCAACATGTACACTGTACATCTTAACCTTTTAAGAATCATTCACGACTCAACATGTATAGCAGTTATCGCTAATCGCTAATGCCCTGCATATGAAATGAAATACCCCCGATAAAACAGGGGGCAATGGATAGGTCTTTTCTACTTGACACTGTCAGACATATAAACAGCCATGTGTATTATTAATTAAGAAAAAAACCCTGCCAGAAACTCTGACAGGGTCGAATTGTCCTTGAGATATCATGTGGGGGTGATTACATACCGCC
>JAAXQI010000194.1 GCA_012974315.1 Desulfobacterales bacterium
GGCGGCATCGGCTATATCATGGGCATTTTGGGTATTATTTTTTATTTTCAGGCCCGAAAAAAAAGCGGAACTCATAAGGAATAAATAGTATATGCATATTTCAGACGGTGTTCTTCCTATTTCTGTCACTATCGGCTGTTTTGCGGCAACAATCGCATTAACAGCAGTAGGGGTCCGCAAAACCCCAGCCGAGTCACTGCCAAAAGTTGCCGTGGTCACCTCGGCCTTTTTCGTGTCTTCACTTATTCATGTTCCACTTGGTCCCACAAGTGTTCATCTGCTACTCCCGGGATTAGTCGGTATCCTGCTGGGACCTTCAGCCTTTATTTCCATAGTACTCGGGCTCACTCTCCAGAGTCTGATGTTTCAGTTCGGCGGAATCACTGCCTTAGGTGCCAACTCCATCATGATGGGTATCCCGGCGCTTATGATTGGTTGGCTTTTCAAACAGCTGAAAGGCTCTACTTTAAAGGGTCATGCGATTGCCGGCGCTCTTGGCGGTTTCCTGGGTACGGTCCTGTCCGTCGGTTTTCTTGCAGCATTGCTTTATACCGGTGGTGAAGATTTTCTCGGCGTAGGCAAAATAGCCTTTATCGCTAGTCTACCTGTTTCAATAATCGAGGCCATTATCGCTTATTTTACCGTTATTTTCCTGTTTAAAGTAAAACCAGAGCTACTGAAGTGAACCTATTGTTCCGTTCCCAACCATGATTGATACCGCTGAAACCATATATGTTCCCTTCGGAGGCCTGATTCTGGCAGCAGGATTGCTTTTGCCAATTATCGTAATCATTATCCGGCGGTCGTTGAAAGCTGCGCGTGACCGTAAAGCCGGTCATCACCACCGGCACGAACATGACTGGTCCGTACCCGTGCTTGATGCCTGTAGTAACCTTGATTCCGTTTTTCATAGATGGGACCCGCGCCTTAAAATTTTTTCCCTTCTCGTTTATTGTTTCCTGGTAGCGGCACTCACCCAAATCATCTGGGCGTTCTGTGCTCTTATTTTCTCTCTGGCGGCTGTGAAACTTGCCAAGATACCTTTTCGCAACACCAAACGGCGGCTGATGGCCATGGTTGGTTTTCTCGGCATGTTCCTCGTAATTATGCCCCTGACTGTCCCCACGCAACCGGGGGATCTGTTGCTTTTTTTCCAACCTGTTCCAGTTCCTTTTAATGTACGCGGCTTTCTCCTGGCAATACTCATTATCCTCAAAGCCTTTGCTATTGCCTTAATAATGGAGCCTCTCCTGAATACCGCACCGCTACCGGTTACTATCCAGGCTCTGCGTCATTTGAGGATCCCCGATATGATCTGCCAGATGATCTTGTTGTCCCATCGCTATATTTTTGTATTTCTGAATGAAGCAAACAGAATGTACACGGGTATGCGAGTACGCGGTTTCCGACAGAAAACAAATCTGGCAACTCTCCATACCATGGGGAACTTTTTGGGCATGCTCTTTGTCAGCAGCTTTGAACGGACTCAACGGGTATACGATGCAATGTTGTCCCGCGGCTATAATGGTACATTTCCTGTGTATACGAATTTTTCTGCCCGACCCAAAGATTGGTTGTTCGGGATCTTCTGGATTCTGTTGGGAACAGGCCTATTATTTCTTGATCGGACCGGAACTTTTATCATTTGGTGAAACTATGCATGACCTTGCGACTGACGCGGAACTTCCCAAAGAGGGACAACACCTTTTTCAACTTCGTTCTCTCAGCTTTAACTATGCGGACGGACATTGCGCCCTGCAAGATATTGACCTTGATATAAATACTGGAGACAAAGTTGCGCTGGTGGGCCAGAATGGGGCCGGCAAAACTACCCTGGTCAAACATCTAAACGGGATCTACACAAATCAGACCGGCAGCCTTCTTTACAAAGGGCAAAGCATCCAAGACGACAACCTCATTCGAGCACGTCGGCAAGTGGGTATTCTTTTTCAGGATCCCGACGATCACCTGTTTAATAATACCATCTACGAAGATGTTGCGTTTGGGCCCATGAATCAGGGACTGGCGCGTGATGTAGTAGATGAGCGGGTGCGTAAGGCCCTGGAGAGGGTTGGACTTGATAATTTGATGTTTAAGGCGCCACACAATTTAAGTTACGGCCAGAAGAAAAGGGCCGCCTTTGCCGCCATAATGGCCATGGAACCTGAAGTCCTGATTCTAGATGAACCAACCGCCAATCTCGATTCCAAGCAGGAACAAATATTTGCCCAGCTTTTGCAGGACTTTGGCGGCACCCTTATTTGTATCAGCCATGATCTCCTATTTTTATACGGCCTGTGCTCCAGGGCGGTCGTTCTTGATCATGGAAGAATTCATCATGACTATTCTCTTAATGAACTTGTCAGTCACAGGGCTTCCTTACGGGAGCATGGGCTGGATTTCACCTTTCGTTTTATTGACTGTTGCCATAGTAGCGAAAGTCACGACCATAGCGAAAGTCACGACCATGGCGAAAGTCACGAGCATAGCGAAACTCACGACCATCTCACCCTCTCCCAAAGCGACAAACAAACAGCCGTCAGAATTTTATCGCCCCCCATGGAAGGCGTTCCCGGCGAGAAATCACAGGTAATTCGCCTAGACAACTATTCTTTTCAGTATAAAGACGGCACCTGGGGATTCAAAGATATCAATATGACCGTCAATGAGGGTGAGAAAATCGCCTTCGTGGGAGAAAACGGCGCTGGCAAATCCACCCTGGCCGGCTGTATATTGGGGATCAAACAGGGGGCTGGCAAGTATTATTTCAAAAACAACCTCATCACGCACTCTGGCCGGGAGAAACTATGGCGTCAGATCGGGATGGTGTTCCAGGATTCGTCCGATCAGCTCTTTTGTCCATCCTGTGAAGAGGAGGTTGCCTTTGGTCCCAAACAGATGGGCCTTTCACCGCTGGAATTGGAAAAGCGTGTCACCGAAGCGCTGGCACTGGTCAAGCTTTCAGGATTTGAAAAACGAGTGCCGATGAACTTGAGCGGTGGAGAACGGAGAAGGTTGGCCATTGCAGCAGTATTAAGCATGCACCCTCAGGTTTTGATTCTTGATGAGCCGACAGCAAACCTTGATCCCCGAAATGAAGAATTGTTGTTGCACATCTTGCATAATTTGCCGGTAACCCAGATCCTGATCAGCCATGATATGTTTTTTGTCAACAATAGTTCTCACCGCACAGTTGTCATGCACCAGGGATCGATACTTAGTGATTTACCAACCTCCGACTTCTTTGAAGACGAACATCTGGTCGGTCACCAACTGGATTACGCATATAAGAATATCTGCGGCCGGGAAATTATGAAAATGCAGGAAGCAGTAGAGAACGGTGGCTGACAAATTCAGCCACCATGAAGAGCAGGCCCAAACCGGCAGGCCTGGTCGCACAAGAAAGCAGAAACAGATTATTGATCCGGATTTATTTCAAGGCAGAAAACCTGGTCCTCAGGGCCAGGTCAGAGTCAGTTGGCTTTGCCGAAATTGTGAACAAGGATAGAATGGTTGGCACAAAGGCA
>JAAXQI010000214.1 GCA_012974315.1 Desulfobacterales bacterium
CAGATGTGTATAAGAGACAGAGCCTGATCTATCTAGATGCTAAAAAACTGCACTTTAAGTGTTGAATTATTCAACAAGCTAGTAAATTATTTCAACAGTATTTGCCGAAACATTTATATCATAACCATATTTTGAATGGAGAAACCTTAAGTGCCAGACGAAACGTATCTGAAAAAAATTATAACAAAATATCAAAGCAATGAACTTGTTGCAAAAGTTCACGTCAATACTATTTCTCCAATCATAAAACGTTGGGCTGGCCCAGTTATTTCAACGAAGCAATTTATTCGGGATCCATAGCTAAAGGCACAGCTATTTCTTTATCTGCAGATGCAGACGTCTTTATTTCATTAAGTCCTGCAACACCAGGTAATATTGCACAAATTTATACAACCCTGTTTAACAACCTCACCCAGAATGGTTACCTGGCTTGTATGCAGAATATCTCAATTGGTGTTTCTGTGGAAGATTACAACATCGACATTGTGCCAGGAAAAAGGCTATCACAGCAGAACTATGATCATATCTTATATAAAAAAAGACCCACTCCCGAATAAAAACAAATGTAAAGACCCACGTAAGCCATGTTACCAAGTCAAACCGAAGCCGCGAGATCAAACTCACCAAAATTTGGAGCAAATTGAATAAGTTGGAATTTCCCTCCTTTTATCTTGAAATGGCGGTTATCGATTGTTTGGCAGGGCGATCCGGTTCTGACTTAACCGGAAACTTCTGGAAAGTTATTTCTTTCATGGCAAGCAGCTTTATGAATAAAAGCTATGCTGACCCATCCAACCCAAATAACATTATTTCCGATGACCTGACCAAAGCTGAGAAGTTGGCTATTCAAAATGCTGCGAAACTCGCTCTATCTCAACCGAATTGGGAATATGTAATTTGGTGAGTTTTTTAAAAAGAAAATAAGTGGGAGAATATAAGGATAAGATTTGGGAACAGACCACGGTCTACAAGAAAAATACCGCAGACTGCTCCCTGTTACCCTTAAAAAACGTATGATCGATTATGAACGCCATACTCCTGCATAACATCAACATCCTGGTTCGAATTGTTTTTTATAGTTTGTGGGTCTGGATTTTTTATTTTGACGGCCTGCATCTTTCCGAACCCATGCAAGGCTTTCTGAACTTCCTTGTCCTGGCCGATATCGTCACCTGGCTGGGGTATCAATTTTATCTTTTGCCCAGGATGGTGGTGCAGTTCGGCATAGGAACCGCGGTCAATGTGGCCGTAATGATTCTGCTGATCAGGGACGCGAAGTCGCTGGTACCGCAATCGGCGGACATGCAGGCCATGGCGATCATGGTATTTTTCTCAGTGGCCGCGGTAAAGGGATTTTATTATATTCTGATCGAGATGGACCATAAAGGCTCAGAATCCTCCCAGTAAACAATAGGGGACAGACCACGATTTACAAGAAAAAAAACCGTGGCCTGTCCCCAAAGTCAAGACACCTCTATTTATTCCTGCTCCAGGTCCAGAATGGCAGGCAGACATAATTCAGAAGATTTTTTCCCACCAGCTTGAGGGTGCTTTACCTGCTGCGGAAAACTCTTTGGCCAGCTTTTTGATAACCTTGTCATTCGGTGGGACAAGAAACTCGATACCGAACAAGGCTTTTTTTCCTGATGACTCCTTGTCCCGATCGTACCAGACGGGTCTTGCCGAAACCTCTAAGGCTGATTTAGGATCGCCTGACAACTTAAAACCAATTTTCAGGATGTGAGACGGCTTATCCTGGCAGGCAAAAAACAGGTGATAGTTGCCAATCATTACATTATCAAGGGACAGGGCAATACCCATCAGCGAGAAATTTCTTGCCTCGCCATTCACCGGACCTGCCAATACTGTATCGGTCTTTTCATCCATAAGCAGGACGGTAACAGCCAACCTGATTGCAATTCTTTCAGAACGCCGCTTATCACTTGTCATGGCAACCTTTTTTACCCTTCTCTACCGTACACATCATCAAAGCGGACTATATCATCTTCGCCCAGGTAGCTGCCGTTCTGCACCTCAATGAGTTCAAGAGGAATGACTCCCTCATTTTCCAGCCTGTGATTTTGGCCGGCAGAGATATAGGTCGATTCATTTTCCTGCACCAGAAAGGTTTTATCACCGCAGGTAACCTTTGCGGTCCCCTTGACCACAATCCAGTGTTCAGAACGGTGATGGTGCATCTGCAGGGAAAGCTTTGCACCCGGCTTAACACTTATGCGCTTGATTTTATAGCGCGGCTCCTCCTCCAGAACGGTATAACTGCCCCAGGGCCGATAGACTGTCCTGTGCAACCGGTACTCTTCTTTATTTTCCGCCTTGATGCGGGCTACTATCTTCTTTACTTCCTGGGCCCGGGCAAGGGGTGCCACCAGCACTGCATCTGCGGTCTCAACCACCAACATATCCTTGAGCCCCACTCCCGTCACCAGCCTGTTTTCAGCGCGCACAAGGCTATTTTGAACATCCTCTAAAACAACATCCCCTTGCACTACATTATTATCATGGTCCTTCTCGGATACTTCCCAGAGGGCCTGCCATGACCCGATATCACTCCAGCCCATATCAACAGGCACTACCGCAATCTGATCAGATTTCTCCATCAGGGCATAATCTATTGATTCACGGGCGCAGGACTCCATGCTCAACTGGTTAAGCCGGAAAAAAGGCTCGTCATCCTGTCCCATGTCAACAGATTTTTCCATTGATAAACAGGTCTGGGCCGCATGTTTCCTTACCTCAGCCGAAAATGTCTTGAGGGTGAAAGCGAAGATGCCGCTGTTCCAGAAATAATTCCCTTCCGCAAGATATCGCTCGGCTGTTTCTTTATCCGGCTTTTCAACAAAGGAAAGGACCTCATAGCCCTCACCTTTTTGAATGTAGCCATAGCCGGTCTCCGGGCTGTGGGGAGTTATGCCGAAAGTTACCAGTTTTCCTTCTACGGCCAATTTCCGGGCCTGCTCAACGCCCTGCAGAAAGGCCTCCTGGTTACTGATCAAATGATCAGCCGGCAGCACCACCATCATAGTATCCTCATCCTGCTCTTTGAGGGCATATGTTACTGCTGCGCAGATTGCCGGAGCAGTATCACGCCCAACCGGCTCTAAAATGATGGATATTTTGTCTTGCAGGCCAAGCTCAACAATCTGACTCTGGGTCAGAAAACGGTGATCTTCACCTACCACCACAAATGGCGGCAGCATATTCGGCAGGGATTCAATTCTCTTTATGGTTGCCTGCAGCAGAGAAATGTCCCCTGTCAGGTTAAGAAGCTGCTTGGGATAAAGCTCTCTGGACAAAGGCCAAAGCCTGGTTCCGGTTCCACCGGCAAGTATTACTGGTTGGATTTGCACCATTGACGCCCTCTGTTAAATTTATTCTCTCTTTGGGTAAATACCCCGCTGCTTGCAGCGTTATTATTAGAAATATCCTTTGTTGAGATACCCCGTAGCTTGCTGCGGGGAGTTTCATTTTCACCCCAGGCACCCATCTGCTCCCCGCATATAATAACTACTCCAAGAAGGCCTGGAATGGTTCGGGCTACCTCAAGAGCATGGTTAATATTTTCTTTACCTCCAGCAGAAACCTCGTTACCAAGGCGGGTAGCCGCCGCATCTGCCAGAGGGGTTGATGCGGCCAGTACTGTGACCGAATCCGCCTGACCCAGGCTGAGTGAATGACCCACTGTGCCTGAAGAGGTGCAGATGCCTACCGGCATACTGGCAGCCGGCACCTTGATGCCCACTTTTTCATTGAGGGGGGACTGACCGGCAAAAATAGATATAACGCAATCCCCATTTCTCTTCAAAAAAATATCACCGCCGTTTTCAACCATCACTTCCTCCAAGCCTGTATCAAGAAGATCCCGGCCGACAGATTCTGCTATTGCACCGGCAACAGCAGCCATGGGTCCGACGCCTGCTGCAGTGGCAGCCCGCAGCATATCTTTAATTATGTGCGGAGCCAAAGTGTCAAACTTCAACGGAATAAGGGCTGTAAGAAAATCTGGATGGGTCCCTATATAGTTTTCCAGCTGGTTTCGATAACGGTGGACAGAATGATAACCATCTTCTTCAATATTACCTGATGCCAGGATATGGAGATCTGTCTCCTTGACTGAAACATATGAGGAAACCAGGCCATCGGCCGTAACATTATCCCTATAGGTGCGTTCCCGGTATGATTCTGGTGAGATTTTTTTTCTTTTTTTGCTGTTCATGGTACATATCCCTTGCAGCAACTGAAAATAATGCTATGCGCAGGAATAATAACCGAATGATTACAAGATGAAAAGGATGCAATTGACTGATCAGCTTACTATTTTTACCAGGTATCCGGAACCCGGCCTTACCAAGACCCGTCTGATTACTGCTCTGGGAGAGGAAGGTGCGGCTAAACTCCAGAAAGAACTGACCGAGCAAACCGTTCAAAAAGTTGATCACCTGGCGAAAACCAGTACTGTTGAGCCGGTCATCTGTTTTGAGGGTGGCGACCTGACCAGCATGCAAAACTGGCTCGGCCCGGATCGCCTTTACCAACCCCAGATGCATGGAAGCCTGGGGGTGAAACTCAAAAAAGCCTTTACCGATGCCTTCTCCGCTGGAGCCCAAAGGGTAGTTACCATTGGATGCGACTGTCCCGGCCTCACCAAAGAACATATTGGCAGGGCTTTCGATGCCCTTTATATGAAAGATCTGGTCTTGGGCCCAGCCACCGATGGCGGATATTACCTCATCGGTATAAAGTATCCCATTGACGCATTATTAAAAGATATTCCCTGGGGTACTGATAAAGTATTGGAAAAAACTGTTTGCCTGGCGCAACAGCTTGGATTATCAATCGAAATCCTGGAAGAACTGCATGATATCGATCGACCGGAAGACCTCATATATCTCAATAATCATCCCGACCCTCAACGAAGCTGAGACAGTCGGCGCGCTTCTGTCTCAACTCCAGGGGCTTGCCGGGGTGGAAATAATCGTGGTTGATGGAAACAGCCATGACGGGACAGCTGCAGTCGTTGAGGGTTACGGCGCCAGGCTGATCCAGACTTCTGCTGACCGTGCCTTACAGTTAAATAAAGGTGCAGAGGCCGCCCATGGAGATATCCTGCTTTTTCTTCATAGCGACACAAAACCGGAGCCTGGCTTTGTCAAGCAGGTGCGGGATACCCTGAATCAAACCGGAGTAGCAGCCGGGGCCTTTCAACTATCCATTAACGGAAAAGGTTTTGGTTTGCGTGTTATTGAATGGCTCACCAACTTCCGGTCAAAAGTCTTGCACATGCCCTATGGTGACCAGGGCTTTTTTGTCACAACTGCCATGTTTTTTTCCATCGGTTCCTTTCCTTTGCAGCCCTTAATGGAAGACTTTGAACTCATGCGGAGACTGAAGAAAAAGGGGAAGATTAAAATTCTTCCTCTGCGTGCAACTACTTCGGCCCGCAGATGGGAAAGGATGGGGATTTTGAGAACGACTGCCATGAATCAGGCAATTATCATCGGCTATCTCCTTGGGGTAAGCCCGGAAAAGCTGGCGAAGTGGTATGGGGGGAGATAGGTGAAGGGCGCAGGGCGCAAGGTTAAAGGTTAAAGGTTAAAGGTTAAAGGTTAAAGAAAAAACGATAGGGGGGAGGAGTCAAGGAG
>JAAXQI010000221.1 GCA_012974315.1 Desulfobacterales bacterium
GATAAAAAATCATATTTTATTGTTCAGAGAAAAGCTGACTGCTATCAGCTGATAGCTATAAGCTATCTAGTGCCTGTCCAGAAATGAGGATTTTTGCCGGAGATCAAGGATTGCGAAAAAAATAAGCGCAGGCATATGTATGATATTCCGAGCATTATTTTTTGAGCATGACGCAGAGATACGACAAAAAGGTCATTTATGGACAGGCACTATCTAAGGCCTGTCCCAGATCATCACAAATATCTTCGACCGCTTCTATTCCAACTGAAAGCCTGACAAGATCCGCATGGATAGACAGATTCTGCCGGGTCGGCTCATCAAAGGAGAGATACTGGGAGGAGTATGGATGGATGACCAGGGATTTGCAGTCACCAAGATTGGCAAGATGGTAGATCATTTTCAGGTTATTGATGAATCTGAAACAGGTTTCCTGGTTCCCAAGACCAAATGCCATCACGCCGGAAAACCCTTTGCCGTTAAACTGTTTTTTTGCAGTTTCATGTGAAGGGCTGTCTTCCAGGCCTAGATAGTTAAGCCAGGATAGCTCAGAGCGACCGCGCAGGTATTTGGCAACAGTCATAGCGTTTTCCATGTGCCTTTCCATGCGCAGTGCCAGGGTGTCCAGTCCGATCATGGTCAGGTAGGAATGAAGCGGGGCCTGGGTTGTTCCGAAATTTATATGGTGCTCACGCCATACCTTGTCCGTAAAGGCCAGTGGACCCTTGCGGTCAACAAATGGTTTAAAATCAGGAAATCGGCCTGAATCTGCCCAAGGGAATTTTCCACCGTCAATGACTGCTCCACCTGTGGCATCACCGTGGCCGCTCAGATATTTAGTTGTTGAGTGGATAACCACGTCGGCCCCAAGCTCCAGGGGACGGCAGAGGTAAGGTGTTGCCAGGGTATTGTCCACCAGGAGGGGAAGGCCGTGACGATGAGCTATTTCAGCAGCAGCAGCCAGATCCGGAACATCCATCTTGGGATTGCCAATGGTCTCAAGATAAATGAACCTGGTCTTGTCATTGATAGCATTTTCAATGGCAGCCATGTCTGTTGATTCGACAAATCTGGCAGTAATGCCGTATTTTTTGAAAATGTTGGCAAAGAGCACATAACTTGACATGAAAAGCGAGTTGCCTGTTACAAACTCATCGCCTGCACGCAGGAGTGCCATGCAGGCATTGGTAATAGCTGCCATGCCAGAAGACATAACCACGGTTGCCTGACCACTTTCCAGGGCAGCAAGTTTCCGCTCTAAAACCCGGTTTGTCGGGTTGGTTAGTCGCATGTATATATGATCAGTGGTCTTGCCAGCAAATGTCTGGCTCAGGTTTTCAGCAGTGAGGTGGGCATGGGAGGCGGTCTGAAAGATGGGGGGCAGGGTAGAACCTTCCCATTCACCTGGAATTTGCCCGGCGTGAATGACCCTGGTATTGAAATGCTTATCTTTTTTTAGAGTCATGATCCGTTTCCCTTTATAGTAAGGTGAATTGATGAATAAAAAACAGGCAGGATACAGCCCTCGGCAGGCAATCTGGCTACTGGTCAATAGCCAGATAAGTTACGCGGAGTTAAAACACGCAGTATAGACTATCTGGAGTGTTTATGGGTCGTTGCATGGTTGTTTTCAGTTAGAGGTTTGGAGGTTGCTTGCTGAGGGCTGTATCCTGCCTGTCTGTTATGTTTGCATTATGCCAATAAAGATTTCAATACTTCACATTTCCGGCATATTTTCATTTTTTCCTTCCAGTTCTGCTGTACTTCACCTTCACAAATGGTGCCGTTGATAAACCAGCACAGTTTTCCCGCCTGAAATTCCCAGGCCGGGCATTCCATTTTACGTTTTCGGGGACATTTCTTAACAGTCCAACACGCTTTTCCATTGTCGGCAGTGCCATGTTTTCTGGCGAGAAGAAAGAATATCTGGCGTTCAACATGCGCTGGCACTGTACGCCATCCCTGTTCGTAACTGTGCACAGCTTTAATCGATGAACCTAATAATTCAGCGAGTTGCTTTTGTGTTTTTTCAAGTATTTTGCGGGCACGCAAAAACTCTTTAGCATCCATCGTTTAAACCCCTCCAGATTTATACCAATCAAAAAAATTGTGTAAATGTACCACATTGTGGTACAGGATATCAACATATAATTGAAAAAAGACAAAAAAACTCCCAGCCCTTTATTTGTAACGGTTTGGAGTAATTAGACATTTTTTTCGAGGTGCTAAGAAAGTGCCCGAGAGAAGAAGATAGTCATGGTTTGAATCCAAGAAACAGGAAGGTTTCTCAATAAGTTACAGATGCAAACAGGTTGGGAATTTGAGTGATGCAGGACATGAAATTTGAAAAATTACAGGTGACAGAGTATATTATAATTTTACTGCACAAGTTTCTAATGCCCGGTAATTTTTTAGGAAAAATAGGAGATAGGCATGAAAGTGTTTATTACTGGAGGTACTGGATTTTTGGGAGCAGCATTGACGGAAAAACTGCTCGCTGAAGGTCATTTGGTCACCATTCTCTCCCGTTCCAGGAAAATCAGGTCTATCAAAGCCGGGTTGTCCTATGCCGAAGGAAATCCTACCAGGAGCGGCCCATGGCAGGAAGAGGTTGGCAACCATGATGTGGTTATAAATCTTGCCGGGGCTTCAATTTTTCGTCCCTGGAATACCAGAAATAAAGAAGCAATATATACCAGCCGTATCCATACGACGCGCAACATTGTTGATGCTATTGCAAAGCATGCAGATAAAGAGATTACTCTTTTAAGCGGGTCTGCAGTGGGGTTTTACGGCTTTCAAGATGACGCAGAACTTGATGAAAGCGGGGTCCCTGGTGATGATTTTCTGGCCACGGTTGTTAAAGATTGGGAAGCGGAGGCAATCAAGGCAGAGGAGAATGGTGCCCGGGTTGTCCTGTGCCGCATAGGTGTAATTCTTGGCAAAGACGGCGGGGCGCTCAGTAAAATGCTTTCCGTTTTCAAGTGGGGTATTGGCAGTCCATTGGGGTCCGGGAAACAATGGTTTTCCTGGGTTTCCCTCCCTGACCTGGTGAATATTTTCTTGTTCCTGATGTCAAATAAAACAATCTCAGGGCCTGTCAACTGTACATCTCCGTATCCTGTCACCAACAGGGAAATGACCAAGTCTCTTGGCAGGGCATTGCACAGACCTGTCTTTCTTCCCCCTGTGCCGGCTTTTCTGATTAAGGGATTCCTGGGTGAATTCAGTGATGTGTTTGTGAAAGGACAGAAAGTTGTACCCGGTAAACTTCTTGAGAATGGCTTTGGTTTTGAATTTCCTGAAATCAGGGAGGCATTTGCACATCTTTTAAATTGAAGATTGAAAATTGAAGAATGAAGATTGAAGGATGAAGAAAAAGGCACAGAGGCATTTATACCCCTCAGGTAAGCGACCGAAGAGAGACTCCGAGGGGGTACTAAAAAGAGTGCCCTTCAGGGCACTAAGGCACAGAGTTTACAGATGT
>JAAXQI010000083.1 GCA_012974315.1 Desulfobacterales bacterium
CATGATGAATGTATGCATTTGTTCTGTTAATTTTGAATTTTAAATTAACTCAAAACTCAAAATTTAAAATTTCTTTTTAAATTTTTCGGGCGAGCAACAATTCACTGCTGCATATACATCCTTTAACGGCACATTGTTTTCTAAAGCCACCCTGCGGCAGTCTTCATATTCTGGATATAACGCATAACCGGTTGGTGTTTCCACCCTTTTCGCCTGCACCGGTCCCCAGCTTGTGTTCACCGTCCCAGTTTCCCGGGGCAGGGTCATCCTTTTTTCACGCCGGAACCGGAGCCCGAGGGATGTGGTTTCAGCAAAAATGCATTTTTTAATTTCTCCGGAAAAGGCGGGGCTTGTAATGACGCTGAGAAGAAATCCAGGTCTTCCTTTTTTCATGTGCACGGGAATGAGACTTACATCAAGGGCTCCTGATGAAAAGAGCTGCTCGCAGAGATGGGGGTAGGACTCGGGTGACCAGTCGTCCAAGTTGGTTTCGATTACTTCAACCTCCTGGATTTCCTCCACTTTTCGTTCATAACCAATGACAAGTCTGAACAGGTTGGGTAAGTCTCCTGACAGTTTTCTGCTCCCTGCTCCATAACCGGTTCGGCTGATCTTCATGGCAGGGAAGTCACCGAAATCACTGCTCAGTGATTTGACAAGTGCAGCTCCTGTGGGAGTCACGAGCTCCTGTTCAATGCTGGACCCGTAAACCGGAACATCCTGTAAAATTTCACAGACAGCCGGTGCCGGCAGAGGCAGCATGCCGTGATCGCAACGTATAAAGCCTCTAGGCATGGGCAGGGGTGAGGTGATAAGCCGGGCTATTCCTAAATAATCAAGTCCAATAACCGTACCTGCAATATCAATAATGGAGTCCAGTCCTCCTATTTCATGAAAATGGACATCTTCTACCTGACAGTCATGTATTTTAGCTTCAGCATCTGCTAAACAGGTAAAGACTGTGAGCGCCTTTTCTTTTACAGTGGTCTTTAAGGCGCTGTTCTCAATGAGCGTTCTGATATCTTTCCAGGTCCGGGTTATCTTTGAATCCTCAGTCTTGATTGTAAGTCCGGTGGAGCTGATTGTATGGTCTTGCTGCCTGGTGCACCGTATCGTAAATTCTTCCAGGTGAAGAGCAGCAAGTTGTGTCTGCAGATAATCAAGCGGTAGGCCCGCATCTACCAGAGCACCAAGGAACATATCACCGCTTACCCCGGAAAAGCAGTCTGCGTATGCTATGAGAGTTTGTTGGTTAGAACTCATTCTTCCGGTTCTGTCTCATGCTCAATTTGTTGTGCTGAGCTGTAATGGGTCAGTTTTTCTAGAATCTGTCTCCGATAAAGAATACACGGCAATGCAATTATGGCAGAGAAAAGCAGGAGAAGCAATAATTCAAGATAATTGCCTGCATAAACCTGGGCGCCTTCAAAGGAAAGAAAAAGTGTCCCCGGCATGCGGGCAATAGATGCGATAAATATGAATACCTTAAAGGGCATGGTGCTGAGGCCCAGCAGGTAGGCAAGTGAATCCTTCGGGAAGCCGGGAAACAGGAAGAGAACGAAGGGAATCACAAAATCTCCTTTAAATACCAGGTGATTGAATTTGCGATAGACTTTTGTTTTTGAAAACCGGCTCCGAAAAGCGTCGGCAAAGAGATGGCCGATGATAAAAGCCAGTGCTGAACCAGCGGCTAAAGCAATACTGGAATAAATAAAACTGGGCCAGGCTCCGAAGATATAACCGCCAAGAATGCCTGTAGCCTCGCCTGGTACAGGGGCAAAGACAACCTGGAGTATCTGCAGGGTCATGAACATGAGCGGTGCCAGGGGACCGAAGGAAAGGATGGTTTCCCGGGCTTTTGTGCCATTGGCCATGACATCTTCAAAATGAAAGAGGGCCTGGGATAGCAGGCTTTCACCCCAGAAAAAATAGAGTGCCAGGCTGGAGATGACCAGTAGAAGAAACAAGGCCCAGAAAAGAATTTTTGCCTTTTGCTTTTTCATTGCCCTAAGAGGGTGCCGGATTGTATCGTGTGGCCGCTGAGAAAGGCTTCAACACTCATACGCCTGGAACCTTCGGCCTGTATTTCTTTTATAAGCAGGCAGCCATCCCCGGTTGTTATCAAAAGTCCATCCCGATTTGCCGTACAAATTATGCCTGGTTCAGAAATGGAACAACCCAGGCAAAGACTTTTATCTGCGACTTCTGGAGAAAACAGACGGAGCCGCTTGCCGGATAAAGTTGTATATGTTGTCGGCCAGGGGTCAAGACCGCGAATCTGGCAGCTGATCTGTACAGCTGAATGTAACCAGTTTACAAGACCATCCTCCTTGTTCAAAAGCGGGGCAAGGCTTGCCAGATTATTGTTCTGTTGAGTTGGATTCAGCCTGTCCAAGCGAAGCAGGTCAAGTGCTGCCCCAAGGGCTTTCCCTCCGAGCTCCGCCAGTTTGCCTGACAGGCTACCGGCAGTATCCTCCGGTCCGATGGGCAGTTTTTCCTGCAGGAGGATATCGCCGGTGTCCACGCCTTTGTCCATCTGCATGATGGTGATACCTGTTTCTGTCTCGCCATTGATCAGGGCCCACTGAATTGGCGCTGCCCCACGGTATTTGGGCAGGAGCGAGCCGTGAACATTTATTGTACCCAGGGGAGGAAGGTTAATGATGTTTTCCGGCAGGATATTACCGTAGGCGGTCAGTCCAATTATATCAGGGTGATACTGGCGCAGTTCTGCAAGGAATTCGTCTCCCCTGATGCTTTCCGGCTGCAGGAACGGGATGGAAGCCTTGAGAGCCAGTTCTTTTACAGGCGGCATCATTATCTTTCTGCCTCTGCCTTTAGGTCGGTCAGGCTGGGTTACCACACAAACAACATTTTCACCCCTGTCGAGAAGAGCTTTCAGTGAGGGCACTGCAAAAGCAGGGGTGCCCATGAAAACAATACGGTTTATTGCGACCATATCAGGTTGATTCCTCTTCTTGATCGCGCAGCATTTTTTTGAGGCGCCTTTTATATAAAGAGCGTTTCAGGGGACTCAGGTGGTCAATAAAGAGAATGCCGTGTAAGTGGTCAAGCTCGTGCTGAATAACACGGGCAAAAAAGTCCTCTGCCGGGAATTCCCATGTTTTTCCATCCAGATCCTGGGCCCGTACCAGCAACTTACTGTAGCGTTCAACATTTGCTGTCAGGTCAATGACGCTCAGGCAGCCTTCCTCATCAACCTGGCACCCTTCTTTTTCAATAATCTCAGGGTTGACCAGGGCCAGGTGCTTTTTTTCTTCGTCGCTGTCGGAGACATTAAGAACCACAACACGGAGACATACGCCAATCTGGTTAGCGGCCAGGCCTGCGCCGGGTGCATCGTACATGGTTTCGGCAAGATCAGCGGCCAACTGTTTTAAAGAATCATCAAAGCTGGTGACGGTTTCAACCTTCTGCCGTAGAACGGGGTCCGGGTATGTAAGAATTTTTTTTATTGC
>JAAXQI010000101.1 GCA_012974315.1 Desulfobacterales bacterium
CGTATTTCAATGCATGTTGATCCGGGTGAGATAGTCACTATCATAGGGGCAAACGGCGCCGGGAAAACAACACTTCTGCATACAATAACCGGACTGGTAAAGATTGGTACCGGTGAAATTGTTTTTAAAAACACGAATTTACAAAAAATTTCAGCGGAAAAAATTGTTGCTGCCGGATGCTCACTGGTCCCGGAAGGCAGACAGGTTTTTTCCACCATGACGGTTCAGGAAAACCTGATCCTGGGTGGATATGTCCAGGCGAAACGGGACAGGAAGAGTGTCGATTATGAAATGGCAAGGGTGTTTGAACTTTTTCCGGTATTAAAAGAACGGGATAAGCAGTTGGCTGGGACTCTTTCAGGCGGTGAGCAGCAGATGCTTGCCATGGGCAGGGCTCTGATGGCCAAGCCTTCTCTTATTATGATGGATGAGCCCTCCACAGGTCTTGCCCCGTTGATAGTCAAAAACATTTTTCAGGTTATCCTGCGGCTGCGGGAAGAAGGCAATACTGTCTTGCTGGTAGAGCAGAACGCAAAAGCTGCCCTGGGTATTGCAGATCGTGGCTATGTTCTGGAGACCGGTAAAATCATCCTGCAGGGCGCGGCTGAAGATCTTTTGCAGAATCGTGATGTGCAAAGAGCCTACTTGGGTAGAGAAAGTGACTAAAGTTTGGATTGCCCAAAGTTTCAAGTGACTAAAGTGAACTAAAGTTTCAAATAACGTATTGTTCTATTACTCAACTTTAGGCACTTGTAACTCCAAACTTTAGGCACTTATGATTACGGAATGGAAAATACAGATTGTAATATAAAACTGCAGCGGAGATGAGCCATGAAGTACTGGGAAGAAGACAGGGAGTGTATGAGCAGGGAAGATCTGGAGCAATTGCAGCTTGAGAGGCTGCAGTCAACCCTTTACCGGGTGGCCACCCATGTTCCTTTTTACAGGAACAGGTTTAAGGAGATTAATCTCGATCCAGACGGGTTCCGGTCTCTGGGTGAATTAAGCAGCCTGCCGTTTACTGTTAAGGATGATCTGCGGCAGAATTATCCCTATGGGCTTTTTGCAGTACCGTTACGGGATATTGTCAGGATTCATTCATCTTCAGGAACAACCGGGATGGCAACAGTCGTGGGCTATACCCGCAATGACATCAAGAACTGGTCCAATCTCGTTGCCAGGGTTCTTACTGCTGCTGGCCTTACTAAGGATGATGTAATTCAGATAGCCTTTGGTTATGGATTATTCACTGGAGGTTTCGGTCTTCATTATGGGGCAGAAAGGTTAGGTGCCTCGGTTATCCCTATTTCCAGCGGCAATACCAAGCGCCAGATCCAGATAATGCAGGACTTTAAAACCACGGCCCTGGTCTGTACTCCCAGTTATGCTCTGATGATTGCTGATACCATGCTTGACATGGGAATCAACGTCAGCGGTCTTTCTTTAAAGTTCGGCTTGTTTGGGGCAGAGCCATGGTCTGAGGCAATGCGTACTGAGATCAATAATAAGCTCAATATCAGGGCGACAGATAACTACGGTTTAAGTGAAGTAATGGGGCCTGGGGTTGCCGGTGAATGTCTTGAGTGCAACGGACTGCATATTAATGAAGATCACTTCCTCGTTGAAATAATCAACCCCAACACTTTGGAGCCGGTCCAACCCGGAGAGGTCGGAGAACTGGTCATTACCACCCTGACCAAGGAGGCCTTTCCGGTTATTCGTTACAGGACGAGGGATCTGACACGATTGATAACCGAGCCTTGTGCTTGTGGCAGAACAAATTACCGCATGACAAGAATTCTGGGGCGTACCGATGATATGCTTATTATCAAAGGGGTTAATGTGTTCCCTACCCAGATAGAGAACGTGCTTTTTGAAATTGAGGGAGTAGAACCCCATTATCGCATAGTGGTAGAACGGGAAAACCACCAGGACAAAGCAACTGTTTTAGTGGAGGTTATGGAGTCCCTTTTCTTTGACGAAATGAAAAAACAGCGGCAGCTGATAGATAGAATAAAGAAACAGCTTGCCTCAGAACTCGGAGTTTCTGTTGATGTGAAACTGGTTGAAGAGAGAACTCTTGAGCGGTTCGAGGGCAAAGGCCAGCGGGTTATAGATAAACGGGAGTTGTAGATCAGGTAATGTGTCAGGATGAGGAAGGTGTAGCAGCCTCATCATTATTATTTAAAGGAGAAGTATGGGAAAGGTGGCTTTTTGCTGGGAACTCGGAGGTGGGCTTGGTCATATCGCCGGTTTTTTACCCGTTGCCAATCACCTTAAAGAAAAAGGACATGAGGTGATCTTTATTGTTAAGAGCCTTCTGAACACTGAGCAACTTGTTGGGCAATATGGATTTAAGGTGTTTCAGGCACCCAATTGGCCTTCGATGGCAAAAAAACGTCCACCGACGATGAATTATGCCGAAATTATTTTGAATTTCGGTTTTTTGATGAGGAACGACTTTTTGATATGGTTATGGGCTGGAAGAATTTATTTGATGCTATTGCCCCTGATCTTGTTGTGTTTGATTACTCTCCCACAGCATTAGTGGCTTCCAAATGTATTTCTGCGAAGCGGGTAATCTTTGGCACAGGTTTCTGCTCCCCACCCCGCATGCGCCTCATGCCTACAATTCAACCTTGGGCAAATCCTTCTTTGAAGCGGTTGCAAAACAGTGAGAAAAGAGTGCTGCAGTCTATTAATGGTGCTCTTAGCAAGCTCGGTGTCCCCGGCCTGGAAAATCTTTCGGACCTTTTTGATTGTGACGAGAATTTCCTTACTACCTTCAAGGAGCTGGATCGTTACCAAAACCGGGAAAAAGTTGGATACTGGGGGGCGAGAATGAGTATGGAGCAGGGTGAGGATCCTGTTTGGCCTAATACTAATGACGGGCCCAAAATATTCGCCTATCTAAAAGGAGGGTATAAGAATGTCAATAAGGTCCTCGAGGTATTGAACAATATTGAAGCAAATGTGCTGGTCTATGCGACTGGTTTCACACCTAAGCTTAAAGCGATGTTTCAGACTGAGAAGCTTGTTTTCTCCCCTAAGATGCTCAACCTTAAGAAGGTTTGCCAGAACTGTGAGCTGGTGATTTGCCATGCCGGGCATGCCACTGTGGCAAGGGCTCTTTTGGGGGGTATACCGGTGGTGATGTTACCGTCACAACTTGAACAGTTTATCATGTCAGTTAATGTGGTACGGTATGGAGCTGCGACTATGGTCAAGCAAAATGAAGAACAACCTGATTTTGCCGGAGTCATTCACCAAGCTTTAAATGATGAAAATATCAGGCAAAAGGCTAAAGAGTTTGCAGCCAGGCATGCTGCTTTTGACCAGCAGAAGCAAATTATAGGTATCGTCAATCGTATAGAGGGACTTATTGCGCAGGGTTTGTGAGATGCGGAGCAGGGGGTAGCGGATTATAGCCTGTCTCTTATACACATCT
>JAAXQI010000062.1 GCA_012974315.1 Desulfobacterales bacterium
CCATATAGTACTGTCTCCGGATAAATTCCTTTCCATACCATCCAGTAAGTTGTCATATGAGCTTTGGTATCTGGTCATGCCTATTGCATTGTATTGACAGAGTTTTTCCAGACCATTAAGATAAATTCAAATCGTCACTTAATCTACCTACCTGGTTTATCTCAAAAAAGAGGCACCATATATGCAAATAACCAACTCCTTCGCTGACAATCAAAGCTACAGACTTGGCACCACCATTACCGAGCACCTGTTGCTCTGCCAGGATCAATGCCCCGATGCCTCCGGGCAATTTACCCGCCTCTTAAGCGAGCTCATAATAAGTGCCAAGCTCATCTCCAGGGAGGTGAACAAGGCGGGTTTGGTGGATATCCTGGGGGGGACCGGTGATATCAATGTCCAGGGTGAGAAGGTGCAGAAATTGGACGATTTTGCCAACCAGGCAATTATCTGGAGAATGGAACGGTCCGGCCTGCTCTGTGCCATGTCCTCGGAGGAGAATGCTGATGTCATTGAAGTGCCGGACAACATGCCCAAGGGCGGTTATGTGATCGCTTTCGACCCCCTGGACGGTTCTTCCAATGTGGATGCCAATGCCAGTATCGGAACCATTTTCTCAATTCATCGCAAACTGGACAAAGAAGGTTGCGGTTCCATGGATAATTTCCTGCGCTACGGGTACGAACAGGTGGCTGCAGGCTATTTTCTTTACGGTTCAAGCACCATGCTGGTCTATACCGCCGGCAAAGGAGTCCACGGCTTTACCCTTGATCCCTCTGTAGGAGAGTTTCTCCTCTCGCACCAGAATATCACCATGCCGGAACGGGGAAAGATCTACTCGATCAACGAAGGGTATACCGAATACTGGGATGAACGGACAAGGGCTGTAGTCAATTACTTCAAATCTTCTAAAAACGACCGTGGCAAACCGTATACCGCCCGATACATTGGTGCCATGGTGGCCGATTTCCATCGCAATCTCCTGTATGGCGGTATTTATATGTATCCGGCGGATAGCCAGGACCCGCACAAACCAAACGGCAAGCTCAGGCTTTTGTGCGAGGCGGCCCCCCTTGCATTCATAGCTGAACAGGCTGGCGGTGCGGCAACTGATGGTACACAGCGCATTCTTGACATCAAAGCAAAGGAACTGCATGAACGGGTCCCGCTTTATATCGGCTGTAAGGCTGATGTGGAAAAGGCCATGGAAATTCTGCAGGAAAAGTAATAACCACGCGCCGTTTTCCGGAAAACTGACATGGAAATATCATTCACTACACCCGCCCTGCTCTTCCCGGCCGTCTCTCTGCTGCTGGTCGCTTACACCAACAGGTTTCTGGCACTTGGCTCCCGAATTCGCACCCTGCATACACAGTATAAATCAACCCCTGATAATATCCTCAGCCGCCAGATCATCATCTTGAAAAAACGCGTGGTCCTTATCAGAAATATGCAGTTCCTTGGGGTGGCCAGTCTTTTTTTATGCGTCCTGTGCATGTTTCTGCTTTTTGGAGGAAAGATATTGCTTGCCAAGATAATCTTTGGTGCAAGCCTGCTTTTTATGCTGGGGTCTCTGACTATCTCGCTCCAGGAGATCCTGATTTCCATGCAGGCCCTCAACATTGAATTAAGCGACATGGAAAAAGAAATGTAAACCGTATTTGCTTCATTCTCCCCTTAACAACCGAACTGCCGGATTACAAAAAAATTGTATGCACTCCGGTTCTATGGTACATATATTTATATAATCAGTTGCTTTTTCTCCATTCAACCATGGAGGGCTTCACATGCATAATCTTTTATGGCTGCAGGGAGCAAGCTGTGGTGGCGACACCATCTCCTTCCTCAATTCCGAACAACCCTCAGCGCTTTCGTCCTTCGAAGTCTTGAACATCAACTTGCTCTGGCACCCATTTCTGAGCAGGGAACAGGGTGATGATGTTCTGAATATCTTTGAAGAAATCCTCTCCGGCAAAACCAAACTCGATATTCTTATTTTAGAGGGGGCAATCCCTAACGGTCCTAACAATTCCGGGAAATTCTTCATGTTCCATGGGAGACCATTCCGGGACTGGCTGGGCGATTTCTGCAAACATGCAGAAATGATAATGTCTGTTGGTACCTGTGCAGCCTTCGGCGGTGTTGTTACCGGTCATGAAAATATCAACGAAATGAGCGGACTGCAGTTTCTTCACGACCAGAAGGGAGGTTTGCTTGGCAGTGAATTTGTTTCTAAAAACGGACTGCCGGTAGTCAACGTACCCGGCTGTCCGTCACATCCGGACTGGATTGTTGAAACCATGACAGCTCTTCTGAAAGGCTGGCTGCACATGGACGACCTTGATGAATTTCATCGGCCAAAGGTGTTTTTCAGTAAGCTGGCCCATCATGGATGTCCCAGAAATGAATACTATGAATTCAAGGCCTCAGCAGTCGGTTATTCCCAGCAGGGGTGTTTGTTTGAATTTCTCGGTTGCAAGGGAACCCTGTGTGAGTCTGATTGCAATGAAAGACTCTGGCTGGGCCGCACAGGAAGTTGCACCAGGGGCGGTTTTCCCTGTATTGCCTGCACTTCACCACTTTTTCCTGACAAGCAGCGGCCATATTTCAGCACGAGAAAAATCGGGGATGTCCCTGTAACTCTTCCCCTGGATGTTCCCAAGGCCTGGTTCGTTGGAATCTCCGGCATGTCCAAACTGGCCTGCCCGGAGAGATTGAAAAAAAATGCTGTTTCTTTCAAGTGGATCAGCTGAGGATATTCCAGGTATGCTGGCACGACAAATACAATTTAAATATTTTCATTTACTGTATTAAACGTAAAGAAAACATTCGGTGGAGATGATATGTCTAAACTGATTTCAATTGACCCCTTCAACAGGATCGAAGGTGATTTGCGAATTGAACTTGAAATTGATGCCAACACGGTCATTTCTGCAAAGAGTTCCGGTATCATGTTCCGCGGTTTCGAACGGATAATGCCAGGCAGATCACCGATGGATGCACTGGTGATAACTCCGCGCATCTGCGGTATCTGTAGTGGTTCCCACGGTGTTGCTGCTGCCAAGTGCCTGGCCCATGCACAGGGTGCAGAAATGCCTGAAAATGGTTTTCACATGAAAAACCTTATCCTGGGCATAGAGGTGGTCATGAGCCACCTGAGCCACTATTATCTCCTCTTTGCTCCCGACCTGGCCAGCCCCCGTTATAAAAAATTAAGTGTTTATGAATCCGTGAATCAGCGCTTTACTGCCATGAGCGGTTCATCGGTCGTACTTGCCTTAAAGGCCAGGCAAAGCGCCCTGGAGATTATGGGGCTGGTGGGAGGCAAATGGCCAAACAGCCTGGCAATTCATCCTACCGGCACAACCTCAACCATGAATCTCAGCAGTTTAACGAGGACAATAGGCATCCTGAAAGAATTCCGGGATTTCCTGGAAAAAAGATTCCTGGGCTGCCCCTTAAGCGAATGGCTTGATATCGACAGCTTTGATAAACTTTTAAAATGGCGGAGCAAACCTCAGCATAGTGAAAGCGACCTTGGTCTTTTCCTTACAATGTGCCTTGAGGCTGGATTTGACAGAATAGGCAAAGGACCGAACAGGTATATGAGTTACGGTGCCTATGATCTCCCGGATGGCTCCACCTGGCTGCCATCAGGTTATTTTGATGGCAGAACGCGCACCTTTGACCAGTCACTCATCAAAGAACATATAGGTGCATCCTTTTTCAGGGATGCTGTCGAAGCAAGACATCCAATGGATGGGGTGACTTCTCCGCTGGCTGACAAAACCGGGGCATACAGCTGGGCCAAGGCGCCCCGCTATGACGGTAGGACTGTTGAGGTTGGCCCCCTGGCAAGGATGATTATTGCTGATGACCCCTTGTTGACAGATATGATACGCCAGATGGACTCTTCAGTTATGACACGCATGTTTGCCAGGCTCCGTGAAATGTGCAGACTTACAAAAGAGATGTCCAACTGGCTTGAAAAGATTAATCCGAATGAACCTTTTTATGCTGTGCCCTCCAGCAGATTCACAACTAATGGTATCGGCCTGACAGAAGCTGCACGTGGCAGCCTGGGACACTGGATGAAAATTTCCTCAAACCTGATTGACAACTACCAGGTTGTTACACCATCTGCCTGGAATATGTCGCCCAGGGATGAAAGCGGACAACCGGGACCTGTTGAACAGGCACTGACTGGTGTAAGTGTCGCGGACACAAATGACCCTGTCGAGGTCAATCATATTATCCGTTCTTTTGATCCATGCATGTCCTGCACTGTCCACTGAATTAAGCTTATTGGAGCGGCTGCAATAAAATGGAAAGTCCTCATACATTCTCCAACATACTTGCCGCTGGCTACAGGGAACCGGTAGTTATACTTTCCCGGGACCTCAAAGTTGTAGGCGCCAATGATACATTCCTGACTGAAAACGATCTCAACCTCGATGATATTCAGGGCAAAGCCTGCCACGAAGTTCTCAAGAGCTGCATGAGCTTCTGCAAGGAACAGACTGACGAATGTCCTGTGTACGAGGCCTTGTCTACAGGAAAGCCTGTCAGTGTTACGCATCAGGATGTCATGATCAACTCCGTTCCGCACCACTATAAGATTGATATCTATCCTGTAACGGGTGAAAAGAGCGAAGATAGCCATTTCCTTCATATAGCCAGAGATATTACCAACCGCATAGAAGAGGAACGGTTGAAAGACAACATGTGGATGGAAATATTAAACCGCATGGAACACCTCTATGCTGCCATGGTAGACGGCAATGAAAACATTGAACATATTCAGGGTGAGATTGACCAGCTCATTGAAATTGTTCCCCTCGCTGTGGTTGGCTGGGATACTCATGGGAGAATTACTCACTGGAATTCAACTGCGGAAATCATTTTCGGCCATTCTGCAAATGAAGTTTCAGGTAAACCCTTTGTAGAGTTTTTTGCCAGCGGCAAGTCCCAGAAAAAAATTTCTACAATTATGAATAATTTGAAAATGGGACAGGCTGAGGTGTACGACCTGGCAGAAAACCGGACAGCCTCAGGCCATATTATCTCCTGCGAATGGCACCATAGTGTTTATCAATACGACAATAATGGCGACATGTCTGCCTGTCTGTCTCTGGGGCAGGATGTAACCGAGAGATTAGCCACGGAAAAAGAACTCGTAAAACTAGCAGGACAGTTTAAGGCAATTCTTAATGCTACAGGCGATGCCCTTGTAGGCGTAAATAATCTCAGACGAATTATTCTTTGGAATCCGGCCGCAGAAAAACTTTTTGGCTGGCTTGCCAGCGAGGTTACCGGACGGGAAATAGAGATACTCTTCCCTGCTGATCTTCAAGAAAGCCAGACCGAGAAATTTCGTCAGTTTCTTGAAGACAAACAGCAGCAGAAGGGACACAAAACAACCTTTGCGACATCTGCCCTGCGGCGGGACTCCATAACTGTTCCCGTTGAGATAACCTTATCTTCCTCACTTATAGAGGATAAGCGTAACTGTTATGCGGTATTCCATGAGATCACTGAAAGAAAACGCACTGAAAAACTATTGATTCAGTCAGAAAAAATGCGCTCACTTGGGGAAATGGCCAGCGGTGTAGCCCATGATTTTAACAACTGCCTGACAATAATCCTGGGCAACATTAAACTGCTTAAAGAAACTGTTGGGGATAAGGGCGTTGCTGAGAAACTTGACGCCATAGAAAAAGCAGCCCGGCAGGGTACCGCGTCCATTGCCAGCTTGCAGGGATTCAGCCGTGGAACCGAGGATACTCACAAACAGACTGAACTCCTGGCCTTGAAACCCCTGATTGAAGAGGTCAAAAATCTTACCCGTTTCAGGTGGAAAGACCTCCCCCAGAAAGAAGGGTATACCATCGAGTTTACAACCGAGGTCGAAGATGCACCTGCTCTGCTTATCAATGGTCCTGATTTTAAGGAGATGCTGACTAATCTTATTTTTAATGCTGTTGATGCGATGCCTGCCGGGGGGCATATTCACCTCAGCATAAAACAGGAAGAGGACAAGGTTCTATTGGCGGTGCAGGACAACGGGAAGGGGTTGTCAAAAAAAGAGGCTTCACATATATTTGATTCTTATTTTACCACCAAAGGAAGAGGACATGCCGGCCTGGGATTGAGCATTGCCAAACGATTTGTTGAACGGTATGGCGGTTCGATAATGGCGGAGAGTGTCAAGGGAGCCGGCTCCACTTTTAAAATTGAGTTTCCCCTTCTTACAACCTCTGATCCGGGAAAACTGCTCCAGACAAAAACAAACACGCTGCCCTTACACCTGCAAATACTTCTCATCGATGATGAACCCCTTGTCAGAACCCTGCTCAGGGAGGTGCTGGAACGGGTTGGCCATACAGTGACTGAGGCAAGTAATGGCCAGGAAGGAGTGCGATGTTTCCGGAAAAACAATTTTGACCTTGTCATCACCGATCATGGCATGCCTGTAATGAACGGCCTGGATGCCGCCTTCCGCATCAAGAAACAAAAACCTGCGACGCCGGTTATACTCATTACCGGTTGGCAGACGGAAACTGATGCAACTTTTCAAAAACCAAGCTCCATAGATGAGTTTATCACCAAACCGTTTGATCTTGAAGAGCTCATTAAACTGGTCGAAAAATATGGGGCAAAAAATAGCATGTGATCAGTCATATTTCTTTAGAAAAGAATCACAGATACTATTGCAATCACAATAAGGGGCAGATGCCGGAAGAATGCAGGTGCCACTTTTTCAGGTGGTAATAATGCGATGAGTTTGGCTGCCACAATGAAAGAAAATATCAGGCCCGTTATTATAAGAGCAAGCTGCAATATATATATGGATTGCATATCAAGTTTGAATGCTATTTGCGGAAATGAGTATCCCACCTGATTACCCAGGATAACAAAAAAATCCGCCGCATGGTTTAAAAGCGGCACAAGCCGGATAGCAATTTCATTGGCATAGACCAGGGGCAGCATGGCCAGAACAAAGGTTGAACCAAATTTTTTTCCTGCATCAGTGTCTACCATGCCAGTAAATGCTATCCCGGCAACAGCGACATGGTAGGCAAAGAGTACCGCACCAATCATCAGCACCCCATATGTCAATTCCATGGAACCGATGTAACCATTGAGCATTAACGGTATTGTTGTGAAATCAAGCCCCCTGAATATCTGGGTCCCCCACAGTAACGGCACAAAAAGGATCATGGCAAGGTCAGCTGAACGGGCATGCCAAAGCTCCCAGCCAGGTGGCCTGAGATTGAAGCGGACAGCCTCATTCTGACAGGCCTTCATGCAGTTGCCGCATAACACGCAATCCTGGTTGGTGTCCATGGCAAAGGGACCCTTTGCCATGGAGCAACCAGGTATATCATCACGGCCGGTAAAACAGTCATAGCTTGTACATTCATGACTGCAGTAATTGTAGTTGGCCCTTACTTCAACAATCGAAGCCCTGGCAAAGGTTGCTACCATCTGGCCCAGGGGACACACATACCGACACCAGACCCTTCCTTCAAAAAGCAAGGCAAAAACAACAGCTGAACCAAGCATGGCGATTAGCAGCCATGCTGTTTCAGTCGGTCTCTCAAACATGTCGAGTGCCGCCTGGGACCAGAAAATGAGAGCCAATCCGACAGCACCGATAAAAAAACCCGCATTCAAATAATTCAGAGGGATCTTCCAGCGTTTTATTTTCAATTTCCTGACAATATTATAGAAAAAACCAATGGGGCAGAAACTGCACCATATTCTTGCCAGGAGCAGACAACTCAATATGAGAAGGGGCTCCCAATTGGCCCATACCAGCAACAGGGAGATATTGGACTCTGGAGAGGGGTTTCCCCAGATACCAAGGATAACCACAAAGCCAAACATGCTGGCCACAATAATCTGGGGCACAATAGGATAAAACGGGCTTTGGAAAAAGTTTCTGATAAATTTAACTGAAAGAAGATTAAAGGCGTTCTTACCGGTTATCGGCACCTTACCAATAAAAACATCTTCTGCCGCAATAACGCTTCCTTTGGCAAAACTGACAGACCGCGCCACAACCTCTTCAAGTTCTCTAAAATTCCCCGGCCAGTTGTAGGCCATCATCTTATTCAAAGCCTCCGGTTCCATCTTCATCGAAGGTTTACGCTTTTCGCGGCCTATTTCTTCAAGCAGGAGGTTAATAATCTCTTTAAGATCTTTTTTTCTGCGAAGAAATGGTTCTATTCGAACATGATCGGTTGACAGATATTCATAGAGTGTATTGTCAAGAGCAAGATCATCGACAATATTTATTATAACCTGGGTTGACGCCTGGGCCGGATGCTCAGCTCCTAAAGGATAGAACATGCCGGTCAATAAATATTCAAGCAGCATCCTCTGGACCTTTGGTTCAAGTTTTGAGCCGTCTTTAATGACAAGCATTCCATTATGGGCCAGCTTTAAAAATCCCTGCCAGGGCACAAACGTACGGCCAGGGGTTTCGAGATCATACCCAAAAAGAGCGCCAATCTGCTCCAGCTCCCGGTAATAAACAGTCCCTTTCTCATGCTGCAGACCTTTAGAAACAAAATGTGGAGCCGTGTCAGGATCGAAGATAATATAGGAGCCCTCATTGACATTGCCATGTTCGTAAATATATTGGGCGACCCTGGACTTCATGGAGCCTGGCTCGCCGACAAGTAGAACAGAACTCCCGGACGTGCATATAGAATCAATCTGGCTGCGAAGTTTTTGGGCTCTTGTCGAACTTCCGATTAATGGAATGCAGGAACGTGAATCCATTTTTGTCATGAGTTCACTATAATGGTGGTCCTGGTAGACTTGGCTCTGCTCTCGGCCCTCAAGCATCGAATTGAACCATTTTCTGATCGCAGCCTGTGACGCCTCGGGATATTCCTTGTATAAGGCCAGAAACTCATTCCGTGGAACGGCAAGAATACTGCTTTTTTCCATGGCCTTTGCTGTGACAAATCTGTGGCTGTCAGTCAGCAGGCTCATTTCCCCGAAGACCTCGCCAGCCCTGTGAACTGCAAGGTCAATTTCTTTTCCTTGCTGGGATTTATGGGTCAGGTTAACGGTCCCAAGCAGTATAACATAGACATGATCGCTGCCCTCCTGCTGCCTGAAGACAATTTCGTTGGCGTTATACGTCAGTCTTGTGGATTTGGAATGGATTTTGGCTATAGCGCTTTTGGGGAGAGAGCAGAAAATGGATGAGTTGGCCAGCCTGTCTATATCCTGCAACTTCACAGCCTGGTTTAGATCTTTCCTGGTAATGGCACCTGCATCGAGCAACAGCAGGCCGATCAGGGAGTCATAGCCTTTTGAGCGCAAATTTTCCTGCCGTTCAAGGGCATACGTGATCGCCATTTCATTACAAACACCTGCAGCCAGCAAGTATTCGCATAATTTTCTCGCAGGCTCCCTTGCCTGTGATGAAGGATGTAAATGCTGTTCCTGATGCGGTTCAATCATATCTGCCACCCTATTCCAGGGATGGTATTCATCTTTATTGCATATTAGCTGATTCCTGCCAATATTACTATTTCATTTATTTTACAGGTAATATCCGCTTTCAATGTTAATATTCTTTGCATCAATTTTGACATATTAATACCTGGTTGTGTATTTTTTTAATGGATTCAGTAGTAGTATTATTATGTATGGTTCTTTTCAAATTTCCATAAAATTGAAAAAGGAGAACAACTATGAATACTATTGTTGTTACCTGCAATAATTGTGGCACAAAAAACAGGATACCGGCGGACAAGCAACATCTGGGCCCCAAATGCGGCAGCTGCAAAACATCCATCAATATGGGACAGGCTGCAGTACCGGTTGAACTGAATGATTCCACCTTCACTCCTTTCATAAAACAGGCGGCAAAACCGGTTATGGTAGATTTTTTCTCACCGACCTGCGGTCCCTGCCGCATGATGTCTCCGGCAATTGACAACCTGGCAAGGCGGTATGTCGGCCGCGTCATCATTGCCAAACTTGACACCAGCAGCAACGGGGGAATCCCGGCCCAATTCCAGATACGGGGCGTACCGACCCTCATCTTTTTCAGGAACGGCCAAAAGGTTGATCAAATAACGGGTGCTTTGGAGGAAGAAGCTCTGGCCAGAAAACTGAACCAGTTTGCCTGAAAACTTTACCCCAGGTCAAGCTCCTGGAGCCTTTTCATAAACCTGTCAGACCCGTCAAAATGATGAGTCTGCAGCCCAGCCGCAGTCGCCCTGTCAGTATGGCCAATGTTATCATCCACAAAAAGTGTTTTGCCTGCATCTACCTTTAAAGCCTTCAGCGTGTCAGCAAATATTGTAGGGTCCCGTTTTGTTTTGCCGAGATGAAAACTGTTGAAAACAGCATCAAAGTATTGAAAGAAATGATACCTGGCATCCAACTGATCAAGCCAGTCAGACTGGTCGCTTAGTATGGCAGTGATAATCCCCTGCTGATGCATACCATCTACTGCATCCAGCACCCATTGCCTTGGAATGAAACGCGTAAGTATTTCCTGGCGAAGTTCATCATCGGTTGTAATGATACCACTCTGCTCTCTCACCTCATTCCAGAAATCATTTTCACTGCCGGTACCGGTCACATATCCTGAATTATATACCGCTTCGTTGGCAAGATGGAAAAAACGTTTCTGATCAAGGCCGAACCTGTCAGCTATAGCATAAAGACCCTGCTGGAAGCCTTCTTCCGCAATTACCCCGCCAAAATCCAGTAACACAGCACGAATCATCATATCACCTTTTCCCTGCTAATTTATTCAAACCCATTTTTCCCATTGCCTGAACAGACCATTTGTTCTAAAAGTGGACGAACGTCCGGAAAGACTTGAGGAGGAACTCCGGGGGTATCAGAGAATTCAGCGTAAGACGAATCTTCACAAGGGGAGATATGCCCAGTATCTGTCTCTTATAC
>JAAXQI010000247.1 GCA_012974315.1 Desulfobacterales bacterium
CCGAAAATCCTTTCTATCATTGGTACGCCCGGCAGGATTCGAACCTGCGGCCTACGGATTCGAAGTCCGACGCTCTATCCAGCTGAGCTACGGGCGCGGCCTGAAAAACAGGTGAAAGGATAAAGGATAAAGGGAAAAGGTGAAAGGAAAAAGATCATAGAAAGTAAAAATTCTAAGGATACTAATTGAGCTAATTGATTGAGCCTTTCGCTTGTATTTTAAAACCCGTTTTTCGCCTCACTCCTCACCCCTCACGCCTCACCCCTTATGTCAATTTTATTGATGCGGAGTGTTCGCTGATACCCTTCTTCAATACTTCACGGTTATAGGCATCAATCACATCCCGCCGTTTCAGCATACCGACAACCCATTGTTCTTCAACAGATTCGACCACCGGAATTTCAGAGATACCCCGAACGTCAAAGTAGGTCATTGCAGTATAAATGTTGTCGTCCGGTGTCAGAGTAAGTACGTCCCTTGTACAGATATCACCCACTGTGGCTGAAAGACGCAATTCCTTGTCATGCAGAATACTTTTAACGTCCTGCAGGGAAATTATACCAACCATGTGGCCAGTATCATCTACCACAGGAAAATAGAAACTGTCCTTTGCCATTTGAAAGATTTCCAGCAGGTGATTAACATTCGCCTTCTCACTGATAAAATCAACCTCTTCGGTAATCACTTTGCCGACCTTGATTGACTTCATGATGGCAACTTCCCTGCCCTCGTGAATATCGATGCCCTCACGGGTGAGATCAACGGTATCAATTGAATCCGGGTTAAGCTTACTGGCCACTGCTGTGCCGATTATACTGGCAAGCATAATCGGGATTATGATCAGGTGATTGCCTGTCATCTCAAAGAGCAGGAAAATGGCGGTTATCGGTGCATGGGTTGAAGCGGCAAGGAATGCACCGAGCCCAACCGCTGCATAAGCCCCGGAGGAAGCTGTTACAGATGGAAACAGGCTATGGACAATGGAGCCGTATGCCCCACCGATTACTGAACCGATGAAGAGCGCCGGCGCAAAAACTCCGCCTGATCCGCCTGATCCCAGGGTTACCGCCGTTGCAAATATTTTCAGAAAAACAAGAATGGCCATCACCCACATAACGCCATGGCCGGCAAGCACATCTTTAATATAATGGTAGCCGTCTCCCATGATCTCCGGGAAAAAAATGGCCATGACACCAATGGTAAAAGCACCGATGATCGGTTTAAAATGCTGATTGATTTTTAAAGCAGCAAACCTGTCCCTGACTTCATAAAAAACATAAATATAAAGAACGGCAATGACTCCCATCAACACTCCCATAATCATGTAGAGCGGAACCTCTGCCAGGGGGTTTACCAGATGGAATTCAGGAATGGGGAAGGCCGGGGTAGTTCCATAATAGGACCTGGACACCACTGTTGCCATAGCTGAAGAGATGACCAGCACGGAAAACGATGCAATTTCATAAGTGCCCAACAGGACAATCTCAGCTGCAAAAAACACCCCGGCAATGGGAGCATTGAACATGGCAGCCACACCACCGGCACATCCTGCCGCAGTGTAGACCTTTGTCCGGGTGCCTGAAACCCTGAAAATTTTACCTACAGCAGAACCAAGTGCACCGCCTACCTGGGCAATTGGTCCTTCAACCCCGGCCGAATTTCCCGTACCGATGGTCAGGGAGCACGAGATGATTTTCAGGATGTTCTTCCTGAATTTCATGGAACCGCCCCTGATATTGACCTTGCGCAGAAACTTGGTAAAGCCGTAGCCGTATATCTCACCTGGAAACAGAATCGCCAGCGGGATCAGAAGAATCATGCCGCTGATCGGGATGAGCGGCAGAAGAAGAATGTGCCAGCCGCCCTGGCTGGCTATGGCGTAGCCGGGCACAAAAATTGAATGATGAACAAACTCAAGAACTGTCCGGAAACAGATATTGGCCAGTCCTGCAATAACACCTATTAATGATGCGACAACCACCATCCGGGTATTTTCGCCGGGCAGGAAAAAAGTTTTAAGGCGATCAAGTTTCATATCTTCTTCGGTATGGAGCAACCGTAAAAGGCTGCTTCCTTCAGGAAATAATCATCGGTCATGCCGGCAATAAAATCCCTGACCTTGACAGCTGCAGGCTGCGACTCAAGATAATCAGGTGCCATGGTGTTTAACTTTTCCTTAAATATTGCAGAGTCTTTCTTCTGCTTTTGTACGTCGTCAACATAGGTTTCAAAAAGAACCCGGTAGCAGTTCTGGATTTTAGGAAAGTCCTTTTTTATTGCAGGGTTCATATAAATTTTCTGGTAGTTAAACTCTTTAAGTTCCTTGAGACTGTCACTGACCTCCGGACTGAAGCCGATTGAGTCCTGTGACAGCTCGTCACCATCCCCTGAGCCCAGACTGTTTGTAATCAGGTCTTCTACCAGGTGGTAAACAATGGTCCCGTTGGTATCGCCCAGCACTTTTATGCAGTTAGAAGGAATATCAGTGCGCTTGATCAGCTTCAATTCTATGGCATCTTCAATATCCCGGCCTACATAAGCGATGGTATCGCATAAGCGCACCACACAGCCCTCAAGGGTCATGGGCAACAGTTCCAATTCCGGGTTATTGCTTTTATCCTGCAGCTCCCGGTCTAAAACTGCAAAGTCCTTATTGCGGACGGGTTTTAAAAAACGGCTGTGGATCTCACCATCGTGACAGAGAATGCCATCCAGGGTCTGCAATGTCAAATCCCATCCCTGCCCTCTTCTTTCAAGGCGTTCCAGAAACAGGATACTCTGGACATTATGCTGAAAGGGCGGGAGCCCATGTTCGCTGCAGAGCGTTGCCAGTACCTTTTCCCCATCGTGTCCAAATGGAGGATGACCGATATCATGCCCCAGGGCAATGGCTTCAATAAGGTCTTCATTTAAACGCAGAAAGCGCCCTATGGTGCGGCCAATTTTTGACACGAGCTGCACATGCAGCACCCTGTGGGTGATATGATCATTGCTGACCATATAGAATACCTGGGTTTTGTCAATATACCTGGTATATGCTTTTGAATGCAATATCCTGTCAGCATCCAGGGCAAAAGCCTGGCGATACCCTGTCTCGCCCTGCTGGCTCCGCCGGAACCCATCACGGCTTAACGTTGCAAAACGGCAGAGATGGTTTGGTTCCAGCCCGTCAAGCCTTTCCTTCAGGTCCAGCAATTTTGATAATTTGTTCTGTTCAGTATTCATTGCATCTGGGGACAGATTTGAAATCTGTCCCCTGTTAATAACAGTTATTTATTTTTTGACTGATACTTCTGTTTACTTATATCATTAATTCTCTGAATTTTCTTCGACTAAAAGTAAACTGAAGGCAAACCATATACTGCTAGAAGACAAGCAGTGCAAGAAAAAATGGATTAGGTTAAAGGTTAAAGGTTAAAGGAAAAGATAGGTTCCAAGGTTTCGAGGTTTCTAGGGTTAAAAATA
>JAAXQI010000065.1 GCA_012974315.1 Desulfobacterales bacterium
AACCACAGGGGCAACTCCGGCCTTTTTAGAATAATTATTCAGTATGACTCTTCCATAATATTGAGGTGATGGAAAATGTTCCGGAAGTGTGCGATAATGCCATGAGCGAGGACCACCCGAAGTGGCTGAAAAAGAACTATTCCAGATTCCTCACGTTTACTTCTAAATCGATCAGCGCGCAGTCTTCGGCAATCATAAAAAAATATTGTCTTTTGGTACGAAATGTCGTACGTTAATGGTGTCCGCAACGCCTAAAATCTTTTGATTTTATTAGGCCCTGTTGCTGGCTGCGAGACTTTTTATGATTGTGTTGATGTTGGGAGGTAATATTATGACAACACTTACTGTTTCAGAAGCAAGAGCAAAATTATATGGATTAGTGGACACAGTCGCATCTGAGCATAAACAGGTTACAATCAAAGGCAAACGGGCAAGTGCCGTTCTGGTTTCGGAGAATGACTGGGAAGCAATACAGGAAACCCTTTATTTGACATCGATTCCCGGCATGAGGGAATCGATTAAGAAGGGGTTGAAAACTCCCGTCGAAGAATGTTCTGAGGATCTGGAATGGTGAGGTGGAAATTAATTTTCACCAAAATGGCTCAAAAGGATGCGAAAAAAATAAAACAAGCAGGTTTAAGGCCACAGGTAGAAAGCCTTCTATCTATCATTCAGAAAAACCCCTTCCAGAATCCACCTTCATATGAGAAACTTGTTGGAGACCTCAGCGGTGCATATTCGCGCAGGATAAACATCCAGCACAGATTAGTTTACCAAGTGCTTGCTGATAAAAAGATTGTAAAAATTATTCGAATGTGGACCCACTATAGATAATTGCTTCTCAGCCCTCAGCACTTAGACCTCAATCGCCACTCCACTCCCAGACCCAAGTCCTCAGTCCTTTTGCTAAACGTCTAATCTCGACACTTTGGCCTTTAATCACTTACTATCGCCCTGACTCTTGCTAAAGCGTCATTTGTGACAGCTTTAGGTGCTTTTTCGACAAACTGAAGCCCCCTTTCACTAAAGTCGATCATTTTTACCTGCTGACAAAGCACAACACCTTTAATCTTCTTGACTTCTATGGTCACTTCAAAACCGTGGCCTCTCACTCTGCTTGTGATCGGCGCAACCATTGCCAGTAATATTTTTTTGTTGAATGATACATGGGAAAGAATAAGGGCGGGCCTTTTACCCATCTGTTCATGCCCTGCTGCCGGATCAAAATTTGTCCAGACAATATCACCTCGTTTTGGAATATATTTTTTGGGGCCCATTACCAGACTTCCCTTCCAACAGGTTCATCATTAAGCCATTCCTGGTCTTCTTCATCGATTTTCATTGCCCCGGGCTTGCATTGGTTGAGAAGTTCATTAAGTTTATATTCTTTTTTTGCTTCAATTGGAGTGATAACAATTTTGCCGTTCACCTCTTCAATATCAACCAGCTGGTCAAAATGCAGATCTGTTGACTCCGCAATTGCTTTAGGAATCCTCGTAGCCAGGCTGTTTCCCCATTTTTTAATTGTCCCCTGCATGATAGCTCACCCTTTTATGTATATACATTGTTTACACTAAGATGATAAACTCAAACGAAGTATGTGTCAACATTGTTTATACAATGTTAGCTTTAACGATTGACAGCTATCGCACATTTGCTTACAATGTATGCAAATGTATTACAGGAGGCCACATGCTTAAAGCAGCCAGCGTTACAGTACGTGTCAAACCGAGCACAAAAACTCGTCTTGAGGCTTTGGCCGATGCCACCAAGCGGTCAAAATCCTACGTTATCGAAGAGGCTTTAGAGCAGTACCTTGATGTGAATGAATGGCAGATCGAGGGTATTGCCAAGGCACTTAGCGAAGCGGACAAGCCTGGGGCGGTTTTTGTTGATCATGACGAAGTCCTTGCCAAGTGGGAGAAAAAGCTTGCGGATTAGGTGGTTTCGACAGGCACTTCTTGATCTGGACCAAATCGAAACATATATCGCCGAGGAGAGCCCAGCGACTGCTGTGGATGTTGTCGTTAAAATAATTAAAGCGGTTTCGCTTTTGGGGGCTCAACAGGGAATAGGTCGTGCTGGCCGCGTCCCCGGCACAAAAGAGATGATTGTTCCCGGCTTGTCATATATTGTTCCTTATAGGGTTAAAGACGGGGAGGTCCAGATATTGCGTGTCTATCATACATCACGAAAATGGCCGGCTAGCCTGTAACATTCCAACCTCAACTCCATTATTCACCCCAGCGAGCAGAGAAAGTAAAATAGTCAATTTTTTACTTGACCACGTCACCTCAGTCCTTTCTTTTCACTCCTAACTCCTCACTCCTCACTCTTCAGTTCTCAGTCCTTTTCTTTTTCTCCTAACTCCTCACTTCTTGCTCCTCACTTTTTTACTCCTAACTCCTAACTTTTCACTCCTCACTGCTTCTTAACATTTCCAGTAGCCGCATGTGGATATTGTCAAATCCGCCGTTGGAAAGAATTGCCACTACATCACCGGGGAGAAGGGTACTCTGCAGGTGTACGAGAATTTCGTCGGTATATGCAAACGAACGGGCATCAATGTTTCGTCCTTTAAGGTCGGAGGCAAGCTGTTTTGAAGAAAAGAGCTGGTCTGCAGGAAAATCGGGCAGCGGCACAGGTTCTCGCACCAGTACCAGGTCTGCCTGGTCAAAGGCCGATACATAATCCTTCTGGAAAATCTGCCGCCTGCTGGAATTGGTACGCGGCTCAAAAACGGCCACCAACCGGTGGCCTGTATATGCCTGTTTGAGGGCAATCAGCGTTTCCCGAACTGCGGTAGGGTGGTGGGCAAAATCATCGATCACCGTAATATTGTTTACTACACCCCGGACTTCTTGACGCCTCCGCACACCTTCAAAACTGGCAACTCCGGTAATAATTGCCTCTTTATCCAGGCCGAGCCGGTCAAGAACTGCGATTACTGCCAAGGTATTTAAGGCATTATGCCTGCCGGGCATGGGGCTTTTGCATGTGCCGTAAATCCTGCCTTTGTGCATAATATCAAAAGAGGTCGCCCCGGGTTTAACTTCTAAATTCTCGATTGACCACTCCGCCCCTGTGTCCATCCCGTAGCTTAAGACAGGGCATTGCGCCCTGGCAGTTATTTCTTTTACCACCGGGCTGTCAAAACAGGCAACAACGCAGCCGTCTTTCTCCATTATCGCCATCAGGCGCGAAAATGAGTCCTTGATAGCCTCAAGGTCAGCAAAGATATCTGCATGATCAAATTCAATGGAGGTGACAATAGCAATATGGGGTTGATAGTGCAGAAATTTCGGCCCCTTGTCAAAAAAGGCAGTATCGTATTCATCCCCTTCCACGACAAAATAGGGGCTGTCCCCAAGATTGTAATTGCGGCCAAAGGCCTGCACCAGGCCACCGATCATAAGTCCCGGAGTCGAGCCAGTTTTGTGCAGCAGCGAGGCCAGCATGGAAGAGGTGGTGGTTTTGCCGTGGGTGCCTGTCACCACAAGTGAGGTTTTATCAGCAAGAAAGTAATGGCCCAGGGCCTGGGGAAAGGAGACATAGGGGATGCCAAGTTCGGCAAGGGCCTGGGCCTCAGGATTTATTTTTCGTATGGTATTCCCGACCACAACAAGGTCAGGCCGTGGTGATAAATTTTCAGCACAATAGCCGCTTTGTATTTCGATATTGCAGGATGCCAGAAAATCACTCATGGGCGGGTAAACATTCTCGTCAGACCCGGTAACAACATAGCCGGAATCTTTCAGCATGCCGGCAAGGGAACCCATGCCGGTGCCGCAGACACCCATAATGTGGATGTGACGGACATGGCCAGGGAAGTGATTAAGAGAAGGAAGAAGATTCACTAAGATAATAGAATGTGGTTAAGATCGCACAGCATTGTGCACGGTTTTATATATACTTTGAAAGGTTTCATCAAAATTTGCCGGTGACAGCCGTCCAACTTCAATGAACTTCACCACAACCTCTTTGGCTACTTTGAGAATCGCCTCGTCACTTACAGGCCGGCTTGCTGTTTCAGGGCTGATTTCCGCTTTATTTTTCTGTTTTGCTGCAGCCATATTTTTAGTCCAATATGAGAATGAGAAGAAAAGCCCCTGAGGCAAGAAGAAGGCCAATTCCAGATTTGCCTGCAGAGGCTTGTTCTTTGAGAAAAACCTCTTAAGCCCTCCCCAAAGTTTTTTTATAAAAATTTAGGCCAGGAGTAAGGTTCTCCGGAACTCTTTTGCCTGTCTGGCGTAAATGTAATCGAATAAAGTCCTCATTGTAAAGGGTTTCTTTGACTCAGGTAGTGCTATGAAACAGGTAGCGTTAATAATCTTCCGATATTAACCAAATAACAATTGGTGAAAACGCTAATTTTTTTCAACCATATAAATAATTTCTTCAATAGTCTTCGAAGATTATATTTTTTTGTGAAAAAATCATACAGATTAGGCAGTTTGAAGAATTATTCTCAAAATTGATAATAATGGCGCAAATTTTGCTATGATTATATTGATGAGCTGATTTGCGCCTTGCAAAAACGAAAAATGCTTTACATATTGAGGGGAAATGAAGAAGCAAATCCTTGTGGCTGATGAAGATCAACTGATACTATATGCCCTTTCCAAAGCTTTAAAAGATGTTGGATGTGAAGTTAAAACAGCTGCTACGGTCCCCGATGCAATTGAAACTCTCTCTGGCTCCTCTTACGATCTTTGCCTTATTGATGTCCATCTTGCTGACTCGAACGGTCATGAGGGGTTAATGTAGATAATCCAGGATACCTGTCCAGAGACTAAAATCATCCTTATGGCCGCAAGTTACCTCGACTCGCCAGAGCTTAGCGAAGTCAATTTCAAGGCCATTTCCAATGAGTCCTGCCATTTTATATCCAAGCCTTTTGATCTTAGTGAAGTCACTGAAGTTGTGCACCAGGTGCTGACAGGAGAGGAAGGCTTTTTTAGCGGTTATCGTTTTGCAAGCAGCGGCTTCGAAAGAAAACCAAGAAAAGCCCCAGGCAACCCTTGAATGAAAACATAAGTTTTCAATTAAGGGTTATTTTTCAGGGAATTTCCACCCGTTTGTTTGTGGAGGCGCAAGCAGTTGACGTCAGTGACAGCGGCATAGGGCTAGTCACCCCTTACCCCTTGCAGAAATCTCAGGTTATTGGTTTTGATGAAAAATTAAAAAACAGAACCGGAGTTGTCGCCTGGAGCAAAATGACAGATGAAGAAAATTGCAGAGTGGGTGTAAAATTTGCCTGATTATTCAAGGCAGCCAATTTACTTCAAATCAAATTTTTTAACCTGATAGCGTAGACTATCGTAAGAAATATTGAGCAGTTTGGCTGCTTTGGTCTGGTTGGTGCCGGCCCGCTCCAGGGCCTGTTTGATCAAATCCTTTTCCACTTCATCAAGAGAGATGCCTTTTTCAGGCAGGATAATTCGCGCGTTTTGGCGCCTTTCGACAAATGGTAAAGTGCTTCCTCCGCAGCCGCTCAAATCCAGTGGGAGATGCTCAGGGCTTATCAGATCATTGTTTTCAAGGACAACGCATCTTTCAATAACATTCTTCAATTCCCGAATATTGCCTGGCCAGTTGTAATCAATTAACCATTTCTCCGCCTCTGCGGTGAAGCCATTGAGACTTTTTTGGGCATATTTTTGCCTGAAGAAATCATGAAAATATCGGGACAACTGAGGAATGTCTTCACGCCTTTCATGGAGAGGCGGCAATTGCAGGGCAAAGGTATTCAACCGGGAAAAAAGGTCCTCACGGAATTCAAGGTGTAGTAAACCCAGGAAATTCCCAAAACACAACCTAACAAATAATTTGTGCAGTTAAATCTGAAAATGGGAGAATTCCCATATATATTTTGGCCAAAATCCTGAATTTTTATTCATTTTGATTGTCGCTAACATACTTAATATCTTGGATATTATTTTTTATTACCTGAACACGGCTATATTAAGCAGTTTCTAGGAAAAAAGCCTCAGGTCTGGAAAAGTGGTTCAGTTTTTGCTTTATAATATGATAATAATTGTTAGCAGTTGCACTTGTGTCTCAGAAACACTAAAATAATTTTACATAATAGACAGGCAATATGGCACAAAGTATACTTGTAGTCGACGATAACCAACTTTTACTCTATGGCCTGGCCAAAGCATTAAAATATAATTCTTATGCGGTGCAGACGGCGTCCACTGGTCAAAAGGCGCTGAGAAAGCTCGCTTACTGCCCATTCGATCTCTGTATGCTTGACATTGATCTGCCGGATTTCAATGGTCTGGAGTTAATGAAGATGGTTAAGGATTTCTGTCCCGATACCAAGATCATTATCATGACTGCAAGTAACCTTGACTCTTCCGAGGTAAGCGAAAATATTAGCACGGCCATTAGCAATGGGGCCTGTCATTTTATTTCCAAACCTTTTGACCTTTGTGACATCAGACAAGTGGTAAAAAAGGTGCTGTCAGGGGAGGATGACTTTCATACCGGTTTCCGCTTCACCAGCAGCAGTTTTGAAAAAAAATCAAGAAGAAGTCCCAGAAAACCCTGTAGTGAAAAAATAGGTTTTCAGATGAGCGTCATTGATCAGGGAAACTACACCCGCTGGTCAATGGAGGCGGAAGCAGTTGATATAAGCGACAGAGGCATAGGAGTGCTGAGCTCTTATCACTTAAAGGAATCTCAGGTAATCGGTTTTGATGAAAAAATGGACAACAAAACCGGTGTGGTCATGTGGAGTAAAACGATAGATGCAGACAAATGCAGGGTTGGGATTAAGTTTGCCTGATTGTTGAAGATACCCATCCATCTATAATCTGTAGACCTTGGCCTTGAGTCATTTCGACCGCAGGGAGAAATCTTAAAAAAACAGTTCTCAGGTCTGGAAAAGATCTCTCCGTCCTGACGGCCGTTCGAGATGACAGGCTAAATTAAAGCCGTTCGAGATGACAAAAAGGGTGGCTCGTCTGGATGACAGGAGTTACTTCAGCTTATATTTTTTCGCCTGGTAGCGCAGGGTGTCATAGGAAATATTCAGCAATTGCGCTGTTTTGGTCTGGTTGTTGCCGGTTCGCTCCAAGGCCTGCTTGATCAAATCCTTTTCCACTTCCTCAAGAGAAATGCCATTCTCAGGCAGGATAAGTCGCGCGTTTTTGCGTCTTTCGACTAACGACACAGTAGTTTGTCCTCCGCAAATTTCCTGGGGCAGATGTTCAGGTCCTATGAGATCGGTGTTTGCAAGGACAACGCATCTTTCGATAACATTCTTCAATTCTCTGACATTACCTGGCCAGTTGTAATTATATAACCGTTCCTCTGCCTCGGCGCTTATGTCCTTGATGTTTTTTTTGCCATATTTCTGGTTGAACTGGTCAAGAAAATATTGGGCCAGCAGGGGAATGTCTTCACGTCTCTCGCGGAGAGGCGGCATGTGCAGGGAAAAAGTGCTCAAGCGGAAAAAAAGGTCCTCCCGGAAATCTTTGTCGGCAACGGCCTGCTTGAGTTCTCTGTTCGTTGTGGCGATTACGGTCACGTCAACCGAGAGATCGACCTTGCCACCCAGTCGACGGATTTTTCTGGTTTCCAGCACCCGCAGGAATTTACTCTGGAGATCGCCCCGTATATCACCGATTTCATCAAGAAGAATGGTGCCTCCGTCGGCCAGCTCAAACATGCCTTTTTTATCTGTTTTCGCATCGGTGAAAGCCCATTTGGTATGACCAAAAAGCTCGCTTTCAATAAGGTTGTCCGGCAGAGCGGTACAGTTCACCGCTATATACGGCCCATCTTCACATTTTTCTCCCCGGCCTTGATGCAGCCAGTGATGCATGTAGCTGGCCAGGACTTCCTTGCCTGTCCCGGATTCTCCGGTGATAAGAATAGTAGGAACCCCTGCAAGTGCAATTGTTTTAGCGTTTTCTATAATATCCTTGATAACCTGGGATTTCCCCACCATTTCATGATGGGAATGGTCCATCCGTGTTTTTCTCAGATACCGGACCTCATCCTTCAGTTTTGCTTTTTCGAGAACTCCTTTGATGACCATGATGACTTCGTCAACGTTAAAGGGCTTGGTCAGGTAATCACCGGCCCCGACTTTCATGGCCCTGATTGCTGATTCTGCAGTATCATCGGCCGTCAGCATCACGACCTGGACATCGATACTATTTGCCATGATCTCACCCAGGATATCCAGGCCGGTCCGGTCTTCGCCCAGGTTGATGTCCAGCATCACAAGGTCGGGATGCCATGTCTCAATTTTCTTGATAATATCCTGGCTGCTTGTATGCATCTGGGTTTCAAATCCTTCATTCTTGAGGGCTCTGCCGAGCATGGTAACGATCAGTTCGTCATCATCAAGAAGAAAGATTCTGCCTTTTGTTTTCATGGTGTTGCCCCCTTGCTTTCCTGTATCTCCGGTAACGTTATGACAAATGTCACTCCTACACCATCAGTATTATTGAAGACCTTGATGGTGCCGTTTTGCTGCTCAATAAGGCGTTTGCAGATCGCCAACCCCAGACCGGTCCCTTTTGTCTTGGTGGTGAAAAACGGATTAAATACCATATTGAGCTGCTCCGGGTCAACACCCTTGCCGGTGTCGGATATACGAATCTGCACGGAATCGGCTGGAGTTTTTTCGGTTTTTATGGTTATGGCTCCCTTTTCTGTTATGGCATCAATCCCGTTTAAGATAAGGTTCAGAAACACCTGTTGCAGTTGCTCGGGATCAGCAAAAATATCCGGCATATCGGCAGCAAAGTCTGTGACAAAAAGGATGTCCTTGGTTAAACGGGATGTGTCGCTGGGGCTCCGGAGAGAAAACTTTGAAATTTTAATTATCGCACTCAGGATTTCGTGAATATTGATATAATGAGGCTGGGGCGTTGAGGGACGGGCATAATTGAGCATATTTTTGAGCAATGAATCTATCCTGTTTATCTCATTGATGATTTTCAAAAATATTTCTTTGTCTTCCTGTTTGAGGTCCAATTCGTTTTTAAGCACCTCAATGGAGACCTTCATCCCTGCCAGGGGGTTTTTCACTTCATGGGCCAGTCCGGCGGCAAGCTCACCAATGGCGGCCAGACGCTCAGTCTGCTGGATCGTATTCTGCTGCTCGTTCAGTGAGACAGCCATTTCATTAAAGGAGGTGGCCATCTCTCGAAACTCGTCTTTTAATTGATCCTTTATTCTAAAGTCCAGCTTCCCTTCTTTAATTTTCCGGGTGGCGTTGTTCAGAGTTGTAACGGCTCGAGTAAACTGCCTGAGAAAAAAATGGAACGTAAAGAGAAGGAAAAGCGGACCGATTATCATAAGCGTAAAGAGGAAATGTTTTGTCTTATTAATATTGTTCCGTGCCTGGTAAATTCGCTGAGACGTTTTATGCGCAGATGTTATGAGGATGCTGTTGACTTGTTCCACCACCGCCTGACCAATATCAAAGGCAAGTGTCTTCTCTATTTTAAGCCTTTGTTCATTCGCTCGCAGTGTATAGATCCGGCTCAATTTTTTTATATACACATCAATCATGCTATTAAAACGGTCGAGGCGTTGTTTTACCTGTTCTTTATGGTGGCAATCCAGGCATCTCATGGCCGTTTGATGCATTTCCTCCACGTGCTGGATAAAGGTATCAACCTGTCTGGCATGGGGAGTGTCCTTGAGGAGCAGATCTCCCTGAACCACAATGATTTTGTTCAGCAGGGTTTCTCGCAGAAATTCCACTTTATGGAGGGTGATTATAGTTTCGAGTTTGTCAGTTACCCCGTCGATTGATTTGCCTATATATATACCTCCTGCCAGAAAGCAGAGAATGAGAAGGAACAAACCGAGGTAAATTTTCTTTTTCATGGAATAAGGATGCCTCCAAAGCACCTGTTCTTATCATAAAAATGTACAACTATAACCCTAAAAGGTTCAATAATTATCATGTGAGGCCTTAGCGTGGCCGCTAATCATTCGAGTAATTATATTTCGTGAGGTCGAGTCTGATCTTTTCAGCATAGGTAAAAACAGGTTCATAGTCATTTATGGTAGTCGTGATAAACTTCTGGGCTCCGAAGTTAAGCAATATGTCTCTGCCTTGTTTGTCATGGTCCATCTGCAGCAGGATATTTTGCAGCTTTATTTTGAGAGAGCTGTCGAGGTCTTTCCTGACAGCCAGCGCGTTGGCAGGAACCTGCGGTGACGTTGTCAAAATCTGCAGCTCATTTAAAATTCGTACATCTTTTGAAGCAAGCCGAAAATAGACGGTATTTTTTGCAGCGCCAATATCAGCCTTCCTATCGAGAACATCATAAATGGCATCCTCGTGGGTCCCGGCAAAATACGTTTCAGAAAACCATGACTGGAAATCCCCAATGCCAAGCTCAACAAAATAGTTGAGAGGCAGGAGCCAGCCTGCTGTCGTTGCCCTGTCCACAAACACAAAGGTTTTGCCCTTCATGTCATTCGCATCTTTTATGGAGCTGTCTTTTCTGACAAAAACCATACCGTAGTATGTTGATGTGTTGTCAAGCCATAGCGGTCGTGCAAGAGGCTCCACTTCAAGTTTTTTGATTGCCATGGCGCCGGTAAAACTGCCGAAAAAAGCAGCGTCCAGCTTGCTGGAAGTAAAATTTTCTACGATGTTGCCGTAGCGGGAAAGCATCTTGAGTTCGACATCAATCCCCGCCTTTTCAGAAATATAGCGGGCAAGGGGTTCATGTCTTGCTTTCTGGCTGAACATATCCTGTTCCGGTATGAGTCCCAGGTAAAACTTCTCCAGGGCTGCAGCAGGACTCTCTGGCGGCAGTGGATCCTGTTGATCACTGCAACTGTTCATGATGGCCAGAAGAAGTATGGACGTAATTATCAGGATAGTGAATTTAAATGGCTTCAACCGCATAGTATTCTTTCTTATGATACTTAATTATTAGGTGTTTCT
>JAAXQI010000228.1 GCA_012974315.1 Desulfobacterales bacterium
ATCATATCGATTGGTTAGTTCACCGAAAGCTTTATGAAGTATTTTTTGATCAAGATCGTCTCCAGGACTTGTCCGGTTCTGCTCCTGTAATATTTCGATGATCTTTTCAGTAGACTGTAAAACCTCCTCACGCCTGTTATGCCATATGTCCTGGAGCCGCGGAATCATATCAAGCATGCCAATGCGTCCGTGACCTGTATGCTTGGCAAAATAAGTCCCTGCATAAAAAGGTTTTTTGTCAGGGGTCATTATGATTGTCAGGGGCCAGCCACCACCGCCGGTCATCATGGAACAGACAGTCATATAAATGTTATCAATATCAGGACGCTCCTCGCGGTCTACCTTGATACATACAAAAGTTTCGTTCAGCAGTTCCGCAACCTCTTCGTCCTCAAAAGATTCGTGCTCCATGACATGGCACCAGTGACAGGTGGAGTAACCAATGGATAAAAATATTGGTTTATCCTCTTTGGCAGCTTTGGCAAAAGCCTCATCACACCAGGGATACCAATCAACCGGATTATGGGCATGCTGCAGAAGATAGGGGCTTTTCTCATTTGCGAGTCTGTTTGTCATAATAAATTCAGGTTTAATGGGATTACCATTCACCGCCCAAATAGGGGTTTTCTTTTTTTTCCCGCCCTACTGTGCTTGTAATACTATTACCATAATCATGACCGGGCCAGATTACAGTCTCATCAGGAAGAATGGCAATTTTGCAGGAAAGGGACTCAATTAAGGTCGTAAAGTTACCTTCTGGCACATCAACCCTTCCGGCTGCACCAACAAATAGGCTATCCCCGGTAAAAAGATTGCCATCAGCATAAAGACAGATTGAACCGGGAGAATGGCCCGGAGTATGAATAATTTGCAGTGTATAATTACCAAAAACCAGTTGATCGCCATCGTGAACAATTCTGTCTGCAGGAGGGGAGGGAGTGTACCCCTGGCGATTAAAATACTCTTTTGCTGACTTGTCATCTAAAAGAAGTTCGTCAGCTTCATGTCTGACAATCAGCGCCTGGGTTGCTTCTTTGATAACTTTATTGCCACAGGTATGGTCTGGATGGCAATGGGTGTTCACTATAAACAAGGGTTTTAGCTGCAATTGCTCAATGATTGCCAGGATTTCATCTTCATCGCCACAAGGGTCAATGATAACTGCCTCACGACTTATCTCGCAAGCCAATATATAGCAAAACACCTCATCAGCACCCAGCAGTAATTGATTTATGATCATGGCACGTCCTTGAAAAATTAAGGAATAATAAACTTCAGTGGTTATTCAATAAAGAAGAAATGCGCTATGCAACGAATACTGCATTTTTTGTATTAACCCTGGTCAGTAACAGTATTCCAATAACAAAGAAGAAAGTAAGGGCAAGGATAGAAAGCCTGGCAGAACCTGTCAGGTCCAGGATTAATGCAAATGTAAGGGGTCCGAAAACAGAGGCAAATTTAGCGCTGATTGCATAGAAACCAAAAAATTCAGCATGTTTACCCGCCGGTATTAAGCTGGAAAAAAAGGAACGGCTGACAGCCTGGCTGCCTCCAAGTATTATGGCTATGACAAAGCCTAAAATCCAGAACTCCAGGGCTGTATTCATAAAATAGGCAAATATTGTAACCATTATAAAAAGGACCAGTGCAAGATATAACGAACGCTTTGCTCCATAAACTTCAGCCAGGCGACCAAATATAAGGGTGCCTGGCATAGCGACAAATTGAATCATCAGAAAACAGGAGAGGATTGTTCCCTGGGATAGAGCTAATTCTTCGCGGGCAAAAATTGCGGCCACTACAATAATTGTCTGAATACCATCATTATAAAAAAGAAAGGCCACCAAAAAGAGAAGCAGAGAGGGATACTTTTTTATTTCAGCAAAAATTCTAAAATAGCCACGAATGCCACGATGTGATTCATCAACAATTACAGGGGAAGTTGGTTGAACACGAACATAACGATAGGTCGGAAAAGCAAAGACAAGCCACCAGACACCGGTTATTAAAAACCCCGCCCTGCTGGCAGAACCTTTATCCGGAAAACCCAGAAATGAATATCCCTGAATAATAGCAAATACCAGCAGAAGGGCTAAGCCACCTCCCACATAGCCATAGGCAAACCCTCTGGAAGACAGACGGTCCAGTTCATGGGATTGAGCCAGTTTAGGGAGAAAAGCATTATAAAAAACATTGCTGCCTGCAAAGCCTATATTGGAAAGTATAAAAAGAATTGATGCGAAAATATATCTCCCGGGAGTGGCAAAAAAAAGCAGGGATGTACAAAGAGAACCAATCAGACAGTATGTGAAAAGGAATTTTCTGTGACTGCTCCATCTGTCGGCTAAACTGCCAAGATAGGGAGACGTGACAGCCACGATAAACATTGAGAATGAAACAGCATATCCCCACAGAGATGCTGCTCGAAAAGTGTGAGAAAAACCCAAAAGAGAAACTTTGCCTCCTTCATCAGGTACAAGTGAGACAAAATAAATGGGCAGAACGGCAGATAAAATTACAGTAGCAAAGGCTGAATTGGCCCAATCATACATGCACCAACCGAACCAGGATTGTTTTTTTGTGGGATGAGGGTTCATTAAATCAGTATCGCAACTCATTTAACAACCTGCAACTAAAATGTATTTATATCGGCAGCTTTGAAAGCCATATAAATTCTGGTATAGAACTCTATGCAACGTGAGAAGTTGCCACAGGTTGAATACAGAGGAGGTACTCTTAATATGAGAGACAAATGCAGACACTGTTTTGCAGATGGAAAATGCTTACTGTGCTTCCAGGGAAACCGGAAATTTCAGGTCTCCCTGGAAACGCTGATTCGTACAGTAATCATTATGTGTGATACTTAAATGACAGACTTACTTTGGCCCTGTAGGCTACTACCTTATTGGCTTCAATACGCATGTCAAGAGTCACAACTTCTGCGACCCTCAAATCTTTCAGGCTTTCGCCAGCAGTTTCCACAGCGGTTTTAGCAGCCTCTTCCCAGGAGTTTTCGCTTGTACCAACCAATTCGATTACTTTGTAGACACTTCCAGACATTTTACACCTCCTTATTAATTTAACGGTCCAGGACAGTTTCATGTCCCCAAGTATTCAATTAAAGCAGGTTTACAATCACACGGCCGGTCTGCAGGCCCTGCAACATCTTTTCAATAATAGCAGGAAGTTCATGCAGCGTGCATTCGGTGGCAAGAGAATCGAGATTCTCAATTTTCCATTCACCGGCAAGTTTCTGCCAAATTCTCTGTCTGTTATGTAATGGGCACTTTGCTGAATCTATACCCAACAATGACACTCCGCGCAATATAAATGGATACACAGTCAGTGGAAGCTCGGGGGAGGAAACATTACCGCAGCATGTTACAGCTCCGCCATAACCAGTTGATTTAATAGCAGTGGCAAGAATCTCTCCGCCAACTGTATCTATTACTCCAGCC
>JAAXQI010000191.1 GCA_012974315.1 Desulfobacterales bacterium
AATTTCTTTTATGTAAAGTCCAGAAAGAAATTATTAAGGGGCTTAGGAAGCAAAACACGATAAATTTGTGTTAACCTTCTAATATGCCATTTAAAAATCGTTATTATAAGTGCAGTAAAATTTCAGAGCGTAAATTTAGGGATTTAAATTATGAAAGTTATAGCATTTAATGGCAGTGCGAGAAAAGACGGCAATACAGCTATTCTTGTCAGGCATGTATTCCGGGAATTGGAAACAGCAGGGATTGAAACTGAACTTATCCAGCTTGCCGGCAGCAGAATCCATGGATGTATTGCCTGCATGAAATGTTTTGAGAACAAAGATCAACGCTGTTCTGTCAAAGACGATAATGTCAATGACTGTATTGAGAAAATGCTGGGAGCCGATGGTATTATTCTTGGGTCCCCAACCTATTTTGCCAACGTTTCAACAGAGATGAAGGCCCTCATAGACAGGGCTGGCATGGTATCGCGGGCTAATAATGATATGCTGTCCCGAAAGGTGGGAGCTGCAGTAGTTGCTGCACGGCGTGCCGGTGCCATCCATGTTTTTAACTCAATTAATCATTTTTTCTTTATTGGTCAGATGATTGTCCCTGGATCAAGCTATTGGAATATAGGTATGGGCAGGGAAAAAGGAGAAGTTGAGAAAGATGAGGAAGGCGTCCAGACCATGGAGAATCTTGGCAGAAATATGGCCTGGTTGCTGAAAAAGTTGAAAAACTAACCTGAATTCGTGAGCTGTCGGATATCTTTCAGTTTCAGGTAAGCGAGCAAAGCGAGACTCCGGGTAAGCGAGCAAAGCGAGACTCCGGGTAATTTCTCGTCATTGATTCAGGGGCAAATAAAAAAGCCGTGCAAATTGAGCTGCACGGCTTTTTATATCTGATGATTATAATTTTTTAAAGAGAGCCAAAGGTCTCTTCAAAAAGTTTTTCAATAGCCTTCCTGCCATCTTCTGAAAGATTACGTGTTCCGGATCCAACAAATGTATCATGTTCAATTTTAGGGGAATCTTCAACCCAGGCTCCCTGTTTCCAGCTATACCAACCGTTTTTTTCCTGATCGTATACAGACAGTGGTCTGTTAAAGAGTTTGGCAAGTTCAACAGCCCAGCCTGTACCGCCCTTTACAGTATTGTCCTCAAGGATTGTCCCGATGACAAAAATCTGGTGGCCTTTATTTACCATATGGAAAATAGTCTGCAGAACCTTTCTGATTTTTTCAGTTTCGTAGTATGTGCGGCCCATCATTTTGGAAACCAGTTCCATACTGATGTCGCCACGTTTCAGCTCATCATCTGAAAGGACTACCAGGTTTTTCTGCCTGTTCGTTTTCTGACCTGAGTAGGAGAAATTCACCTCTTTGACGGACCATTTTTCAGCTGCTTCGCCAAAGGCGGTTTCAGCACCGTTTAAGCCGCCGCTGTAAAACGTATAATCTTCCTTTGCAATCATTGTATACCTCACTATATGAAATTTAAATTTATAAAGTAGCAGTCAAAAAGGCGCTTATATAATTGAAATAAAGGTGTTTTGGCAACCTTTAAATGATTTTCAATAAAAAAACTTAGTCAGGATCTTCACACGCCCTGCCTTTTAAATTAAAGAAAAGTTTTAAGCCTTTTTTCACCGTGGGTGAGAATATTTTACCGGAAAGAAAAGAACCCGCTACTCTTTTGTTAATCTCGCCCAGGGTTGGATAAGGATGGACTGCGCCAGCCAGAGTGGAAAGTTTGACTTTACCGTTTAGTACAGCTACCCATTCACCCAGGAGGTCACCTCCATGGGGTCCCAGGATTTGGACACCAATGGTTTTTTCCTTTTCATCCAGGAGCATTTTTATTTTACCCGTTTCTTCACCTTCGGCAAGGCTTCTGTCATTATTTTTGAATTCCTCGGTCCATACTGAATACTTGATGCCGGCAGCTGTTGCTCCCTTTTCGTTTAAACCGATGCTGGCAAGTTCAGGACTTGTATAGGTGCACCAGGGAAGAAAGGTGTAGTCGGTTTTCCGTGGCAGGTGGAAAATGGCATTACTGATTACGATGCCGCCTTCATAGCCGGCCGCATGGGTAAACTGATATTTGCCGGTAATATCACCAGCAGCATAGATATGTTTATGGTTTGTCCTCAAACGGCTATCGACCTCAATCCCCTTATTGGTAAAAGTGAGGCCAATATTATCCAGCCCAAGCCCATTGATATTGGGTCCCCTTCCCATGGCAACAAGGAGTGCCTCTGCGGAAATGGTCTCGACCTTTCCCTCTTTGTTCTTAATTGTGACCTGTTTGCTTCCATTTTCTTCCATGATCTTGACTATGGATGAATCGAGGGCAAAGTAAACACCCTCCCCAGATAACTGGGCCATGACAATATCAGCCATGTCTTTGTCTTCCTTGCTTAATATCTGGTTACTGCGCTGAATTACATTGACTCTGGTTCCGAGCCTGTTAAATGCCTGGGCCATTTCTATGGCAATAGGTCCGCCACCAAGAATTATCATTGAACCGGGCAATTTGTCCAGGTAGAAAATATCCTTGTTTGTCAGGTATGAAACAGTATCAAGTCCAGCAAAGGGAGGATTTGCAGGAGATGATCCGGTAGCAATGGTCCAGGTTTTTGCAGAATATGTTTTGCCATGCAAACGGATGGAATGTTCATCAATAAATTCAGCCTGGCCAAATTCAACCTTGGCACCAAGGGAACAGAAACGCTCCACAGAGTCATGTTTCTGGATAACATCAATTACTGAACGTATACGGTTTGAAACCTGTTGAAAATCTACCGGTTTTATATCAACCTGCGGCAGGCCGAACTTCACCGCATGCTTGATTTCATGATATACTTTAGCTGTTTTGATCAGGGTTTTGCTGGGTACGCAGCCATAATGCAGACAGTCTCCACCCAGTTCATTTTCTTTTTCGATAAGGAGTGTCTTTGCACCAAGCTGAGCAGCACCTGCAGTAATCGTTAACCCGGCCGCTCCACCACCAATTACACCAAGATCAAAATCATACTTCGCCATTGGTTGACTCCTTTTTTTCAGGAAGCTGCTTGCCTGTCTTTTTTTTGTAATAGGAGAGAAGTTTTTTTACTGTAATTGGGAAGAGTCCCAGGATGATGAAGGAAATAATAAGACCAGGTGAAAGGATGCCTGACAGAGATTCAATTTTGCCTAGTTCTTTACCGGCATTTACAAATACAATGGTGCCGGGAAACATGCCGATCTGGGAAACCCAGTAAAAAGTCAAAAGCTTTAAGGAGGTTAACCCCATGGCAAGATTAATGACAAAAAAAGGAAAAATCGGCACCAGTCTTAGTGAAAAGAGGTAAAAAGCGCCTTCGTTTTCAATACCTTTATTGATGGCAGATAATTTTTCGCCGAACTTGTTTTGTACCCAGTCGCGCAAGAGGAACCGGGCAACAAAGCAGGCAAGGGTGGCGCCTATTGTGCTGGCAAAGGAGACAACGATTACCCCAACCCAGAATCCGAACATGGCACCACCGGCCAGGGTCATAACCGCAGCTCCTGGTAGGGAAAGGGCGGTGACCGTTATGTAAATTGCCATATAGGCAGCAATTACAGCCAATCTGTGATCGGCATACAGTAGTGCGAATTTATCCTGGGACGCTTTCAGATAGTCCAAGGTGAGATATTGGCCGAGGCCAAGAACTTTGAAAAGAACCACCAGAGCAATGACTGCAGCAACTATCAGTAAGCGTTGTAGAGTTTTTTTATCCATGCCAATATTAAATTTTATATCGTTTTAAACTTGAGACCCAGACCAAAGGAAGCAGCACCGATAAGTGCAGCTTTGGGGTTCAGGATCACTTTGACAGGGATATCATTTAAAAGATAGGACATGCGACCTTTGTTGGTAAAAGATGTCATGAATGTTTCTGTTTGAAGAAAAGGCAGGATACGCGGGGGAATGCCTCCTCCTAAATACATCCCGCCTGTAGTTAAACCTTTGAGCGCCAGGTTACCGGCTTCGGCACCCAGAATAGATATGAACATCTGCAGCGTTTTACTGCATATAATACACGGTTTGGTATCATTTAATGCAGCATTGACAATGACCGGCGTCCGGTCTTCTGCATTCTCCAACTCCCTGGTCAGCCAGTCTGGCTCTTCAAGCTGGAAGTGAGCTTTGATGAAATCGTATATGCCTGGCAGACCACGCCCTGAACAGATCCGATCATAACTTACATGCCCATACCTCTTGTTGAGGAAAGCCAGGAGGTCGACTTCAATCTCTGCAATCGGTGCAAAATCAGTATGGCCTCCTTCTGAAGGGACTGGTGTGTATCGGGAACCCTCCCAGGTGAAAATCGCCTCACCAAGCCCTGTACCCGGAGCAATTATTCCTATACCGCCTTCGTTAGTATTAATACCAGCATTGAGAATGAATAAGTCAGACCGGGACAGGTGGGGTATGGCATATCCCGTTGCCACAAGATCATTAATCAGTGATACTTTGGAAAAACCATGGGATGATTGCAGTATTCTTGTATCAGGCTGCCAGGGTAGATTAGTAATAACCGATCTGCCATCCCTCACGGGTCCCGCTACACCGAAACAGGCAGTTGCGGCAGAAACGTCAGCCTGTGAAAAGAAATCTTTAATGATTGCATCAAGTCCAGGATAGGCAGTGCTTGCATAAATCACTTCAAAAAGAGGCTGCAATGGCCCTTTTTCAGAAGAAAAAAGCGCCAGAATAGTTTTTGTGCCGCCAATATCACCGGCCAGGAGAAATTGATTTTCCATGTGTACTAAAGTTCCCCAAGGGTAGAACCAGTAAGGATAGGCTGTTTCTGTATGTTTTTAAAAAAGAGTACTGGAACGGCCAGTTAACAGCAAGTGAAAAAAATGATATCGCAGTAATTTCGCCTATATCTTATTGTAATTCTTTGATTATGTTCCAGTTTTTTTAAATTGACCAACAGGACAGTAGATTTACCCCCTAATTTGCTTACTGGTAATACAAAAACCAATGCTGCCAAAATCATCTAAAAAGAAAAGAACGCTTTACTACTGGCTCAATATTGTTTTTGCGCTTTTTACCATATTGCCGGTTTCAGGTTTTGTCTATCTTGGCATTAAATACGGTTTTTTACATGATACGTTTATTCTCTCTTAGGGTAAATACCCCGCTGCTTGCAGCGTTATTGTTGGAAATATCCTTTGTTGAGATACCCCGTAGCTTGCTGCGGGGAGTTTCATTTAATTGATTGTTACGTAAAGTGAGGCGGACTAACAACCTCCTGCACATCAGGATGCCCTTAAGGTAATAACTGGATTATTTGGAATGATCATTTTGGAATGATCATTAATGGTTCGGGTAAGCTAAGAAATTGCAGCCGGTTTTTTGAGACGGGTTGAGAGGATTACCGCAATACCTGCAAAGAGGGCAGCCATTAGAAAACTGCTTGAAAAGCTGCCATATTTTTCCGCGAGAAAACCTGCTATAGCCGGGCCTGCGATCTGTCCGAGGGCAAAGATAAAGGTTATAAAGCCAAAGACCCGCGCTGCCTTCTGAGGGCCCACATAGTCACCTACCGTGGCTGCCATGATGGATGGAATGGACCAGGCAACCAGGCCATAACAGCCGATTGAAAGGTAAAGGAATGTGCCCGGCAGTGAAAGGGCAACCAGAAGATAGGCAAACATCTGGATAGTAAAAACCATAATGAGACCGGATTTTCTGCCGAGTTTGTCGGAAAGGGTGCCAAACACCGGTCCTGAAAAGAGGCTTAAAAATCCAACCCAGGACCAGAAATTACCTGCAATCGATTCAGAAAATCCCCGTTCCTGTACCAGTGTAGTTACTATAAAGGTGGCATAGATCACATACGTATAGCCAAAGAGAAAATAAATGGCACCCAGATGGTAAATATCTTTTCGGGTAGCGGCTGGTCCATCTCCTGTAAAATTAGGGGCGGTCGCCGGGCTGGTTTTATTACTATCATAAGGTTTCAAACCTAATTCAGCAGGAGTGTCACGGATTACTACAAAACAGATGATGGAAATAACCAGGACAATCATTCCAAGAACAATCCAGCTGAGCCGCCAGCCGTCGGATTCACCCAGTTGATTGAGATAGGGTATGAGCTTACCGGAAAGAAGAATAGCAAAACCGCTGCCAATAACAACAAATCCTGCTGCTTTTCCCCGTTGTCTGGCGCTGAACCAGGAGGAGATAAGGCCCATCATCGGGACATTTGAAGCTCCACTTCCTATACCGGTCAGCGTATAGATGATCGCTACAGTAATAAAACTGTTTGCCCTGCTTACAAGAATCATGGAAGTTGCAACAAGAAGGAGAGCAAAGAAGATCAGCAGCCTGCTTCCTATTCTAGCGCTTATATAACTGCAGAGAAGAACTGCAACCAGGTATCCCACAAAGTTTGAGGTGCTGATCAAACCCATCTGGGAGTATGTGAGTTCGAGTGATTCGGCCATGGCCGGCAGAAGCATTCCCAAGGCAAAGCGACCGAAGCCAAGACTGGCAAAGATGCAGAGTGTGCCCGCTGCAACAACATACCAGCCGTAGTGAGTAGTTCTTACTTTGGTGGCATTTTCAGGCATGATAGGTTTTTAGATATGTATTAACTTGGGAATGGTGCTGTCTCAGTGGCCTTGGTGGAATAGCCCTGCAGGAGACAATAACGAATAATCTGCAGTAAATGGTTAAAATAAACTTTGCACCCGAAAGTGTAAAGATACATGAATCTTCTGACATTTAAAGCTGCGTGGAACTGCTGATTCCCAGGGATTGATATATTCGTAGAGTTGCTGTGGAGCAGTTCAAGGTATAAAGATGAATCCCTTGAGTATTATTATCAATCAGGTCACGAATCTGCTCAGTGGCCCAGTGTACACCAACCCTTTCCACATATTCATCACTGCCCGCCCGTTCAATAGACTTTAAGAGCCGTGCAGGTATTCGAGCACCGGCGGCTAGTTCCGCCATCCGGATCATGCCGCGCTTGGTGGTTATGGGCATGACGCCGGCTATGATAGGGACGTTAATATGTGCCAGTACGCAACGCTCGCAGAAATCATAAAAGTCGCGATTTTCAAAAAAGAGTTGGCTGACAATATAATCAGCCCCGGCATCAACCTTTGCCTTAAGATACTCAATCTCTTTAAGACGGTTAGGTGTTTCGGGATGTCCTTCAGGGAATCCGGCTACCCCGACGCCAATTTCCGGGAAATGTTTTTTAATATACGCCACCAGGTCAGCGGCATATGCAAAGCCGTTTTCAGGTTGCTCCCAATGGGTCTGTCCTTTAGGGAGATCACCCCGTAAAGCCAGGATGTTTTCTATTCCGTGTTCTGCATATTTGCTTAAAATAGCATGGATGTCATCCCTTGTTGAACCGACACAGGTTAAGTGCGACACTACTGTAAGATCGGTTTCTTCCTGGATTCTCACCAGAAGGTCGTGGGTGCGATCACGGGTAGAGCCACCAGCACCATATGTTACACTGACATATGCAGGCTCAAGAGGGATTAAGTCTGAAATTGTCTGGAACAGCATGTCCCAGTCATTTTCAAGCTTAGGGGGGAAAAACTCATAACTGAGACAGGTTTTTTTTGAATTTACTATGTCTTTGACAAGCATGTTGTTGTGTCCATTTCCTTTCGTGATTATGTTAATTTGTATTAAGAAAAAAGAAAGATACCTTATTATGTTTTTTTTGACTTGCCAAGTGGTTACAATTTTATTTTATTTCCGGCTCTTTAGATTTGGTTTTAAAATTAAATACTCCGCAGCTATTTTTTCAGCGGAATTTGTCAACAATGCTAGGGTATCATACATATATATGGTATCATAAAGCATAGTAAATGAATGCGTGTTGGAACCGCATTTAAATAGTGTTTAAAATTTTATGGAGGCGATAGATGGAACTACAGGTTGAAGCCCGTAACTTGGAAATACGTAAGGTGTGGCAGGATAAAATTGATGAAGAAAAGGCGCGACTTGACAGGCACCATGCAGGCTTTATTAATCATTTGCGCGTCACAATTGAAGGCACATCTTCCCATAAAGAAGGGGGCTATGAACTCCGATTAATAGCCACAATACCAAATGATACAGTGGTCGTGAAAAGAAAAGGGGAAAAGGTTGTTCCCCTGTTGGTGGATGCCTTTAACACTCTCGGTCTGCAGTTAAAAGAACTTCAACGCAAAAGGCGCCAGTCTAACAAGGTGCAACCGGAAGCAGCAAAAGGGACAAGCAGTGAAGGGGTCGTGAAAAGCATTTTCCTTTTTGAATCTTATGGCTTTATCGTTACACCCCAGGGTCAGGAGATTTATTTCCATGAAAATGCATTAAAAGATATTGCCATGAATCAGTTATCTGAGGGGGATGGCGTAAAGTTCAGCGAGGCGCAAGGTGACAAAGGTCCTTGTGCTACGTGGGTTAAACTGGCCAAATAACAAAAGCCTACGGAATTATTCCAATATATTAGATCATCAGGAACCCGTCTGTTGATTTTTAGGACTTGAGAAAAGAATTACACCGTGGAATTACAACAGGTTGATATCGGCTCCGAATATCACGAGCTGTCTGAAGAGGTCCTGTCTGCACGCATAACTGCGCGTAAGGAAGAATTGGGGGAGAAGCTCCTGATTCTCTGCCACCATTACCAGCAGGAATCTGTGTACCGGTTTGCCGACATGACCGGTGATTCTCTTAAACTGGCTAAACATGCCGCCGCATGTAATGATAAACCCTATATTGTCTTTTGCGGTGTTCATTTTATGGCCGAGTCGGCAGATATCTTAACAGGTGACAATCAGGCTGTGATTCTGCCTGACCTCAGAGCTGGATGCCCAATGGCAGATATGGCCTCCCTGGATGAGGTCGCCTGGGTCTGGAAAGAGCTGGCTTCGGTAACCGCAGTTGACCGCATCATTCCAGTGACCTATGTTAATTCATCCGCTGCAATCAAGGCATTTGTGGGAGAGCGGCACGGCTCGGTCTGCACCTCTTCCAATGCTGAAAGGGTGTTGACATGGGCCCTGGAGCGGGGGGACAAGGTATTCTTTTTCCCTGATGAGCATCTTGGAAGAAATTCAGCAATTGCATTGGGGATCAGGCCTGAAGAGATAATTCTCTGGAATCGTGATGAGCATTTGGGTGGGAACAGTGAAGATGCAATAAACAGGGCAAAGGTTATTTTATGGAACGGATACTGTACAGTCCATATGCAGTTTAATGCGGCCCATGTCAGGATGTGGCGTGAAAAAGATCCTGAGGTCAAGATAATTGTCCATCCCGAATGCACCCATGAGGTGGTTTCCGGGGCTGATCACTATGGTTCTACAGAAAACATTATCCAAGCTGTCTCCAGCTCTCCAACCGGGGCAAAATGGGCCATAGGGACAGAAATTAACCTGGTAAACAGGCTTGTCCGTTTAAATCCTGACAAGGAGATTCATTCTCTTTCACCGTTTCAATGTTTGTGCTCAACAATGTACAGGATAAAGCCAAAGTATCTTCTCTGGATTCTTGATAACCTTGTAAACGGGGAAGTGAAAAATCAAATTACAGTTGACCCCGATACTGCAAAACTGGCCAGAATTGCTTTAGGCAGGATGCTTGAAATATAGAAGCTGTAACGTCTGAGTTATAATTTTATTTGATATAGAGTGGTTTCGTTAATTCTCGTCTCATTTGGCTCCATATCAATTTTGTTTAGACTTTAGAATTTTTTAAGAAAGCGGGTGGAACATGGAGAGAATTTACTTCGATAATAATGCCACAACCCCCTTGGATCCTGTGGTGCGTGAGACAATGCTTCCCTATCTTGGCGAGCATTTCGGAAACCCTTCAAGTGGGCACCGCTTCGGAGAACAGGCTCTTGCTGGGATTACTAATGCGAGAGAGCAGGTGGCATCCCTGTTTAACTGTCCGTCAAAAAGGATAGTTTTCACCAGCGGAGGAACCGAGGCAAATAATACTGCTATTTGGAGTGCAATTACAGCCTTTCCTGAAAAAAAACATATCATCACTTCCGTTGTTGAGCACCCTTCGATTTTAAAACCTCTTGAGTTTCTTCAGCAAAGATTCGGCTATACCATAGAATTGCTCCCTGTGAGCCGGGATGGAAGCCTGGACTTGCAACAATTGGCTGCAAGTATTCGGCCGGATACCGTGCTTGTAACGCTGATGGGGGCCAATAATGAAAGCGGGGTTATCTGGCCGCTGGAAGAGATAGGTGCATTATGCCAGGAGAAAAAAGTACTTTTTCTTTGTGATGTGGTGCAGCTGGTTGGTAAGGAACCCCTCAATCTTGAAGCCCTGCAAATTGATTATCTCTCTGTTGCAGCACACAAGCTTCATGGTCCAAAGGGTAGTGGCGCCCTCTATGTCAAAAGGACCGCTCCCTTTACGAAACTGATAATGGGAGCCAGTCAGGAAATGGACCACAGGGCTGGAACTGAAAATGTTACCGGGATAGTAGGTTTTGGCAAAGCCTGTGAATTGGCTGGAAAGTATCTGGCGGGTGGCAAGTCCGATGTTCTCAACCTTCGGAACAGAATGCAGGAACGCATTCTGCAGGAGATTGAAGATGTAATTGTCAATGGAGCTAGCGAGCCTCGACTTTCAAATACCTTGAATGTGAGTTTTAAAAACTGTGCTTCCGGTGCAATGGTGCAGGAGTTGGATGAAAGAGGTATTGCTGTATCGGCGCATTCAGCCTGTCACAGCGGCGATCTTGATCCATCCCATGTACTGCGGGCTATGGCAGTTCCGGAGACCCATATCCATGGTACTTTGCGTATCAGCTTGAGCAGGTTCAGCACAAGACAGGAGATTGATCTTTTCTGTGACATTCTGCCAGGTATTGTAGCAAAATCACGGCAGGGC
>JAAXQI010000109.1 GCA_012974315.1 Desulfobacterales bacterium
GCTTTGAAGCAAATACATTTTAAGCCTGGTTTTTCTAAACCAGGGTTAATCGAATTTTTCACTAATTTAATTGAATAGGGCATTTTAGAAATGATAAAAATTGAACAAGCTGACAGACTGAAACAACTTCCCCCATATCTTTTTGCAGAACTTGACAGGAAGAAGGCAGAGGCCAGGAAACGGGGTATTGATGTAATTGATCTTGGGGTCGGTGATCCAGACCTTCCCACCCCTGATAATATAATTAATAAGCTGCATGAGGCATCACGGGAGCCTCGCTATCATAGATATCCGAGCTATACCGGCATGAACGACTTCAGGGAAGCTGTTGCCCGCTGGTATAAGAAAAGGGCAAACGTAGAGCTTCACCCCTTGCAGGAGGTGGTCTCCCTCATTGGATCCAAGGAGGGGATTGCCCATATACCCTTTGCTTTTATTAATCCTGGTGATGTGGTACTTGTGCCAAGCCCGGCATACCCTGTTTATGCAATTGCCACCACATTTGCAGGGGGAACGCCCTATGAAATGCCTCTTCTAAAAGAGAACAATTTTCTGCCTGATCTGTCAGCTATCCCGGAAGATGTCCTTGCCAAGGCTAAGATGATGTTTCTGAACTATCCGAATAACCCTACTGCAGCCCTGGCAACTTTGGATTTTTTCAAAACAGTTGTAGATTTTGCTGTGAAGCATAACATTATGATCTGTCATGATTTTGCCTATTCTGAAATGGCCTTCGACGGTTATGTTCCGCCAAGCTTTCTGGAAACACCCGGTGCCAAAGATGTTGGCATTGAGTTTCACTCCCTGTCAAAAACCTATAATATGACCGGCTGGAGGATCGGCTGGGCAGCAGGCAATGCAGAGATCATAGGCGGTCTTGGAAGAATAAAGAGCAATATCGATTCCGGGATCTTTGAGCCGATACAGGTGGCCGGTATTGAGGCCCTCGAAGGAGATCAGCAATGTTTAGCAGATATGCGGACCATCTATACTGAGCGTCGGGATATTCTTGTTGAAGGCTTGAAAAAACTGGGCATCAGCGTGGAAGCTCCCAAAGCCACTTTTTATGTTTGGTTTGAGGCGCCATCGGGATATACATCTTCAAGTTTTGCCTCCCTTCTTCTGGATAAGGCAGGTATAATGGCCACCCCTGGTAATGGATTTGGGGATCCGGGTGAGGGATATGTCCGCATGGCATTGACAGTCTCCAGGGAGAGACTTGCAGAGGCAGTTGATCGTATGGCTGCAATAGGGTTCTAAAGGTTCGTAATTCAATGGTTATCGCCTACATCGGACTTGGGGCCAACCTTGGCAACTGCAGTGAGAACCTTCTTCATGCCTGGTCAAGACTTGGTAAGGTTAATGGGATTAAACTTCTTGCCCTTTCAAATCCATACAGGTCAGCGCCTGTCGGTATGGAATCAGAAAACTGGTTTATCAATGCTGTAGGCAGCCTGGAAACATCCCTGGAACCGTTTGAACTTCTCAGGGAAATGTTTGTTATCGAGAAAAGCCTTGGCAGGAGAAGAGTCCTTGACGGCATACCTGAAGACCGATCTTTAGATCTGGACCTTCTTTACTGGGGTGACAGGGTAAGCGATGACCCCGTGGTGACTCTGCCCCATCCGGAAATTACCAACAGGCTTTTTGTCTTGCAGCCATTGGCTGAAATCGGACCGGAGCTATGCCATCCTGTTACACAAAAAACGTCCGTTGAGATGTTGCAGGACTTTTTAGTAAAAAAACAAGAAGCAAGCTCAGACCAGCAGATACATATATCATCCTGGTCCAGTGAAAAAAATGAGGTTTCAGAGTGAGTCCGGTCCGTCTGGTCATTATAGGTGCCCTTCTTTATATTCTTTACCGGTTGCTCATAGGTCCTCGAAAAAAAACGGGATACGGTCAAAAGAATGGCCCGGTATCATCGGGAACTGCTGTGCAGGATGTCTTGGTTGAGGATCCGGTCTGCCATACGCATATTCCCAAGGGGCAAGCAGTTCAGTTGCATCATGATAAGAAAATGTATTATTTTTGTAGTGATAAATGCTGTGAAATGTTTCTCAAGCAAAAAGGAGCTGAAGAATGAAATTTTTTATTGATACTGCCAACATTGAAGAGATCAAAAAGGCTGTTGCACTGGGAATGGTTGACGGTGTCACCACTAATCCATCGCTCATTGCCAGAGAAAACAGGCCATTTGAAGAATTGCTGCAGGAGATATGTGATCTCGTTGATGGTCCGGTAAATGGCGAGGTGATCAGTCTTGATGCGGAAGGTATGGTTAAGGAGGGCAGAAAACTCGCCGCTTTTCATCCGAGTATTGTGGTCAAGATACCAATGACCACTGAAGGGTTGAAGGCTGTGAAGATTTTAAGCAGTGAGAATATCAGGACGAATGTTACCCTGATATTTTCCTCTATGCAGGCATTAATGGCTGCCAAGGCTGGTGCCTCCTATGTAAGCCCGTTTGTCGGGCGTCTTGATGATGTTTCCCAGGTTGGCATGGACCTGGTGAGTGACATTATGACTATCTACGGAAATTACGGCTATGAGGCCGAGATCATTGTCGCCAGTATCCGCAGTCCTGTTCATGTGATGGAAGCTGCCTTAATTGGTGCTGATATTGCAACTATCCCGCTTAAGGTTATTGAGCAGTTGGCAAAGCATCCCCTCACTGATATCGGAATGGAAAAATTTCTCTCAGACTGGGAGAAAAGAACAAAATAGTCAGGAGGTTTTTCAGGTAAATTGAATATGCGCCTGGTATTATTCATAATTCTTGTAAGTGTGTTGCTCCCCTCTTTATCGGATACCAGGGCAGCAATGTATTCTTATGTGGATCAATTCGGCAGGTTGCATTTTACCAATGTGCCTGCAGATCCCAGATACAAGGAAGATCCAGGGTTTGAAGTCATACGGAAGACAGCTGTTCAGGGACGATATGGACAATTTATCCGGACAGCCGCAGAACGCTACCGTCTGGATCCTGAGCTCATACGGGCCGTAATTAAAGTGGAGTCAGGCTTCAACCCTTTTGCAATTTCTGAGAAAGGTGCCATGGGTTTGATGCAGCTGATGCCCGGGACGGCAGAAGAAATGCAAGTTGTAGAACCGTTCGAGGCCGAGGACAACATAATGGGCGGTTCCAGATATTTGAGAAAGATGTTGAATCTTTTTGAGGGCAATTTGCAGCTTGGATTGGCAGCCTATAATGCTGGCCCCGCCCGTGTGGCCAAGTTACGCACCAAAGCGGGTCAACAGGGCTACGATCCCAATATCTGGTTCGATAACGTGGAGATATTCGCGGCTAGGGATATTGGCCGCGAAACGGTTCAGTATGTTGCCAACATCCTGAAATACTATGTGGGTTACAGCCTCAGTATTCAGCAACAGCTTTCTCGCATCGAGGTATTGTCGGCCCCTGTGTAATAAAGTCTGAT
>JAAXQI010000134.1 GCA_012974315.1 Desulfobacterales bacterium
GGCACAACACCCTTCTCTCTCCTTATTCATAATTTTTTATAATGTAATTTTTTTACTATTTCTGCCACAATGAATTAACCCCATGGTAAGTTTATTTATGGATTTTTTGCCCTGACAAAAAAAATCAGTGTCAAAAAAGTTTACTTTCTTGGGTAACGACAACCTCACCTGAAACTACTATTTTTTAACTGCATCATAATTCATGGAGGTCATGACATGAACCAGTCACTACAATTCATTTTTAACAGAAGAAGTGTTCGCAAGTATGAAAATAGAGAAATCCCGGAAGAGATGTTTACCCATCTTTTTGAAGCGGCAATGGCAGCTCCTTCCGCAGTTGCCAAAGATCCCTGGCATTTCCTGCTCATCCGGAACAGAAATACGCTTGATAAAATTGTAAAAATTCTTCCAAATGGTCAGATGCTGCGCCAGGCTCCGGCGGCTATTGTCGTCTGTGGGGACATCAACAAAGCCAATTTAAATGAGGTATCTTACATGCTCCAGGATCTAAGTGCGGCGGTAGAAAATGTACTTCTTGCAGCAACCGCACTTGGCCTTGGTTCATGCTGGCTTGGAATGCACCCCCGCCCTGACCGCATGGATGGCATCCGGGACCTCTTCAGTCTGCCTGAAAATATCATTCCCATGTGCGGTATAGCCCTGGGCTGGCCCGCTGAACAGCCGGAGCCACGTACCCGCTATAACCCTGAACGGGTTCACCTTGAAAAGTGGTAATTAAAAAAGGGGGCTATATACAATTTCTTCCCACACCAGCACGCCTTGATATTATTCCTCTTCAGTCTTACTTTCTTGCTTATTGTCCTCAGCAGAAACAATGCCGGATTTTGCTCTAATTTCCACAGAATAATGCCTGGCCTCCAGAGTCCTGACTATTATTTTCTTGCTAATTACACAAGAATACTTTAAGGATGGGCTCTTTTTCCTAAAGCACCCCAAGGATATTATACCAATGAATCAAAAACAGATTAGAAATATCGCAATTATTGCCCACGTCGACCATGGAAAAACAACCCTGGTTGACCAATTTTTTCAGCAGAGCGGCATGTACCGTGACAACCAGGCCATGGCAGAAAGACTCATGGATTCAATGGACCTGGAAAAAGAACGGGGCATTACCATTTCAGCCAAAAACGGCTCATTCAGTTACAAGGATCATCGGATCAATATCATTGACACTCCTGGCCACGCTGATTTCGGAGGCCAGGTTGAAAGGGTACTGCGCATGGCTGATGGCTGCCTGCTATTAGTTGATGCCCAGGAAGGCCCCATGCCCCAGACCTATTTTGTCCTGAAAAAGGCCCTGGCCTTATCCCTGCCTGTTTTAGTGGTTATCAATAAAATCGACAAGCCCGCTGCCCGTTCGGACTGGGCAGTTGACCAGGTATTCGATCTTTTTGCCAAGCTTGAGGCCCCCGACGAATTACTTGATTTTCCCGTCATTTATGCCTCGGCAAAGGGCGGGTATGCCATAGAAAATGCGGATGATTCCATTGAGGGAGCAAACATGAACCCTCTGTTTGAAAAAATTATCGAATTTATCCCCCCCCCATCAGGTGACCCTGATGGGATTTTACAGCTGCAGGTAAATACCATCGATTATTCCCCGTACCTGGGCAAGCTTGGTATCGGCAAAGTTGTAAACGGCACCATCAATATAAACCAGAACATCGCGGTGGCTAGAAGGGATGGGACCGTTTCCCCTGTGCGTATTACCAAGATTTTCACATTTGAACGTGACCAGAAAGTACCGGCAGAAAAAGCACAGGCCGGTGAAATTATAGCCGTGGCAGGCCTGGATGATATCACCGTAGGGGTCACCTTTACTGACCCGGATAACCCCAAACCGTTGCCCCTTATTGATATTGATCCGCCCACCATTGCCATGCACTTTATTCCCAATGATTCGCCTTTTGCCGGCCAGGATGGCCAGTTTGTCACCTCGCGCCATATTAAGGACCGACTCTTCCGCGAGACCCTGAGTGATGTCGCCCTGCAGGTAGAAGCCCTCGGTGAGGGGATCGGCTTCAAGGTATCAGGGCGGGGTGAGCTTCACCTTTCAATCCTGATTGAAAAAATGCGGCGCGAAGGATACGAGTTCCAGGTAACCCGCCCCGTGGTCATCATGAAGGACGAGGATGGCCAGAAGCATGAGCCCTATGAAGAGCTCTCTATTGATGTGGAAGAAGACTACCAGGGGCCTGTCATTGAAAAACTGGGCGGGCTCAAGGGGCAGATGCTGGGAATGGACCGCCGCAACGAAATGATCCGGTTGGCCTACAAGATTCCCACCAGGAGCCTCATAGGATTTCGCAGCGAATTTCTTACGCTTACCAAAGGCATGGGTGTCATGAACTATGTTTTTGCAGGATACGGACCTTATGCCGGAGAGATTACGAATCGAACCAGGGGCGTTCTGGTTGCCAAAGAAAATTGCACAACCGTGGCCTATGCCTTGTTTAATCTACAGGACCGCGGCACCCTTTTCCTGGATCCCGGTGTCAAGGTTTACACAGGACAGATTATCGGAGAGCACTGCCGGACCGGTGACCTTGTGGTTAATCCTGCCAAAGGCAAAAAGCTGACAAATATGAGAGCCTCAGGCTCAGATGAAAATGTTGTTCTTACTCCACCGAACCAGTTAAGCCTTGAAGATTGCATCGCTTTTATAAACGATGATGAACTGGTAGAGGTCACCCCAAAAGCAATTCGCCTGCGCAAACGAAAATAACTAGGTATAAATGCCTACATATTGTATGGTGCTTCCCCAGATAACTTCATCCCTCTTTGAAATTATTATTTAACGTTTTATTAATTGTTCACTATCACCAACATTGCATTAAGGAGATTGGCACAGATGAAATTAAGGCTCATTGTTGTACTTCTCGTCCTTCTGTTAGGCATTGCAGGCTGTTCCGGCAACAAAACAAAAACCCCTGAAGACAAAATTGCCACCATCAACTCCATGATGACCAAAGGCTATGAAATGTCAGACAACCAGCGCAATAATGTTAATAAGGCAGTTGAAGAAGCAAAGGAATTAATCTCCCAAAACAAAATAGATGAAGCAAATATGATACTTAAAAAGACGATCAATACGCTGGAACTCATTGCCGAAACAGACCGCTTCAATAAAAGCGAGAGTGAACGGTGCAGTGGAATTCCGGCGTGGCCGGAAACTTCGAAACGGTGACCGGGTAGAATTTGATGGTGAAACCTATGAGGTTATCGCCATCAATCCCACCATATAAATATACTGTAAATCAGACTATCCTCGGCCCTGCTCCAATGACATGTTCAGGAACCTTCCCCTTAAACTGTTCAAAATTTTCCTCAAAAAGCCTGGCAAGTTTTTGGGCCTGGGCGTCATAGCCTTCCTTGTCTGCCCAGGTATTACGAGGATTAAGAACCTCCACCGGCACTCCGGGAACGGAGACGGGCACCTGGAAACCGAAATTCGGATCCTCATACATTTCCACATCATTCAAAACACCATCAAGAGCTGCATTCAAGAGCACCCTGGTATATTGTATTTCCATTCTCCTGCCTATACCATAGGGTCCACCGGTCCAACCAGTATTGACCAGCCAGCAGGTTGAGTTATGCTCCTGTATCTTCTTTTCAAGAAGCTGGGCATATACCAGGGGGTGCCGCATCATGAAAGGCGCGCCAAAGCAGGCTGAAAACGTTGCCACCGGCTCGGTCACTCCTTTCTCTGTGCCTGCCACTTTTGCTGTATAGCCACTTATAAAATGATACATTGCCTGTTCTGTTGAGAGCCGTGCTAAAGGCGGCATAACCCCGAATGCATCGGCAGTGAGCATGATAATGGAGCGCGGCTGGCCGGCCATCCCGGACTTGACATAATTGGGAAGATGCGAGAGCGGATATGAGGCCCGGGTGTTTTCAGTCAGACTGTCATCATCCAAGTCCAGCCTTTTTGTCACCGGATCAATACTGACATTTTCCAGAATGGTGCCAAAACGCCTGGTGGTAGCATAAATTTCCGGTTCCGCCTCCTTGGATAACTGAATCACTTTGGCATAACAACCGCCCTCGAAATTAAAGACTCCCTTATCCGACCAGCCATGTTCATCATCACCCACAAGAACCCTGTTCGGGTCAGCTGACAATGTTGTTTTGCCTGTGCCTGACAGCCCGAAAAAGACGGCCACGTCAGCAGGATCATTCTTATTCACGTTGGCAGAACAATGCATGGGGAGAATTTCTTTGCCCGGCAAAAGAAAATTAAGGGCGGAAAAAATGGATTTCTTTATTTCCCCTGCATAGGCAGTACCCCCTATAATAATGAGTTTCCGGCTCACATTGATCGCAACAAAGGTACCGCTGCGGGTTCCATCGTCATCGCTGTCAGCATTAAAATTAGGGCAGTGAAGCACCGTGAACTCAGGCACAAATTTCCTCATGGCCTCATTATCTTCAGGAGGCAGGATGAACATGTTCCTGGCAAAAATTGAATGCCAGGCAAAGGTGGTGATGACGCGGACAGGATAACGATACTCGGGATCGGCCCCGGCATAACAGTCCTGAATATAGACGGTCTTCCCGCGCAGATATGCAACCATTCTTTTAAATAGGGCATTAAAACGCTCTTCAGGGTAGCTGACATTAACCTTATTCCACCAGATATCATCGCGGGTTTCCGGTTCATCAACAATGTATTTATCCTTGGCCGCGCGCCCGGTATGCTGCCCCATGGAAACCACCAGCGGCCCAAGATGGGCAAGCTGGCCTTCAAACCTGCGTATGGCAAATTCATACAAAGCAGGAGTGGTTAGATTCCAGTGTACAGCGTTTAAGCTGTGGAGTCCCAGATACTCAAGGCCATAATCAGGGACACGTTCTTTAAACTCCATATGAGAACTCCTTGTTTATTTTTATCGTACGTTTTCTGCTGAAATAACAGATAGATTACTCACAACATGATCAGAACAGAGGTCATTGCAGTGGACCAGATTACATCTGTCGGCAGGTGCTGTTCACAGGTCATGTCAAAAAACATATCAGCCCGGGCAGGAAAGTCTTCGTCAGGTCCCCACAGGATCAAAGTTACAGGCACCCTGGGAAATGGATAAAGAAGAAGAGAAGCATCACCATGTTCCAGCTGCTTTCCACCAAGCTCCAAGCCTTTTTTGTAAAAGCCGTCTAAATCGTTTCCATACCTGGAAGCTATCTGATCCAAGGGCAGGACATGGGTGCCTTTCTGGAAAATTTCGCCACCACTCAGGCTGGCCGGACTAGCCAGTCTTCCTGACAGAGGTTTATTTTTCGCTTTACCCAGATACCACAGGCAGGCCAAATCAAAAAAATAACCCTGCCTATGCAAAAGCTGATCCCCCAAAGCTGTTGGGCTTGATATTGTAAAATTGGACACATCTATAACTATTTTCTGCCCAAAAGATTGCAGGATAAACTTGTTAGCCACGAAGTCATACTGGACATCAGCCTGCTGACAGATTGTGCCCGGCTCATTATCTGCCACCAGAGCCCAGGCCATTTGATCACCACTTAATACATTTCCCGGCATCTCCACACCTTGACTAAATCGTAGACAAGCACCCTTTCAGGGCACTCTTTTTAGTACCCCCCTGAGGGGTATAACCTTCACTGCATAAATGGACCAAACAGTTCCATTTCCAATTTTCCGCGGTGTAATGCTCATTTTCAATTTCCTGTTTCCTGCAATATACCATACTATTATTTCACAGAAAACAATTGTCTCATCACCATGGTCTTCCTCACCTATCTTTCCAGGGAAATGAAAATTATGGGTGAGGTTGACTTTAACCGTTTATGTTTTAAAGTAATGGTCAGATATGGAGCCCTACGAGACCAATTTTTCAGATTTCGTAGGGATATTTTTTATTTTACAGGAGGAAGCAAATGACTATTGCAGATAACATGTATGTTGCCATTAACTATACACTTACCCTGGAGTCGGGTCAGGAGATAGATAAGTCTCCTGAAGGCCAACCCCTTGGCTTTATCGCCGGAACAGGACAGATAATCCCGGGTTTGGAAAAAGCACTCATGGGAAGAAGTGCGGGCGATAGTGCCAAATTAGTTGTTGAGCCTGAAGATGCCTACGGTCCATTTAAAGATGACCTGCTTCAGGAAATCCCAAAAAACCAGTTCCCAGGTGACATAGATGTCACGCCGGGCATGGCGTTTGAAGCCCAGGGCCCAAACGGGCCCTTTATGATTACCGTTGCCAAGGTAAATGATAACGATACGATTACCGTTGATCTCAACCATCCCATGGCTGGTAAACAACTGCACTTTGATGTCAATGTGGTTGAAGTGCGTGAGCCTACTGC
>JAAXQI010000196.1 GCA_012974315.1 Desulfobacterales bacterium
AGGAAAATCCACCCAACTCAATTTACTTGCTGAAAAACTGCAGCAGCTGGGCTATGCAGTTGTATCAACACGTGAACCCACAGATGGTCCTTTTGGTCAGAAAATAAGGGAGTTGTTTGTTGACCGGGGAGTTGCTTCACAGGAAGAGGAACTGGAACTTTTCATCGCTGATCGTGATCAACATGTGCAGGAAGTTATTGTGCCTGCCCTGGCAGATGGCTGCGTTGTGGTCTGTGACCGATACTATCTTTCAACTGTTGCATACCAGGGAGCCAATGGTATGGACACGGAATTTATTATGAAAAAAAACAATGATTTTCCGGTTCCTGATCTGGCTATTATTCTTGAGATTGAGCCAGCCCAGGGAATTCATCGCATACAGAATCAGCGTAATGAAAATCCCAACACTTTTGAGAATGAAGCAAATTTAAGAAAAGTTGCAGCAATTTTTTCCTTGATGCAGCATCCCTATATAACGAGGATAGATGCTGCAGATTCTGTTGAAAATGTTCATCAGCAGGTATTAAGTGTAGTTGAAAAAACTCTTGCACATAAAACGATCCAAACAGTCAGGAATTGAAGACAAAAAGTATCTTTCCTCTGTATTATTAGTTATGTCTCTGAAGAGAAATCTGGAGTTAAATTGATTATGCACCGTCATAGCAGCATATTGAAAACAATATCAACATACTGTGATCGCATCATGCATGTATGGCACGGGTTGCCCGGTTGTTTGCCCCTGAAACAGACGATCAGCCTTCTTGCCGTTGTTTTTCTGAGTGTTTCCTGCGCCACTACATCGGTTGTAACAACTCCTGCCGATAAAGTTATGACCGGATATGCTGAACCGGAATCGGAAGAAATTGTCGAGGTCAATGACAAAGCCTGTGCCTATTTTTATTTTCTCTGGGGAAAAACCGCAGAAAACAAGCATCGTTTTGAAGAAGCCCTTGAGGCATACGAAAAGGCCCTGCTGTGCGATGAAGGAAGTGAGTATATAAATCGTAAACTCGCGGTTCTCCTTATCAAGATGGACCGTAAGGAAAAGGCCATTACGCTCCTGGAACAGATTATCAGTGATCAACCTCAGAATACTGAGGACAGAATTTTGCTGGCACAGGTATATACGAGCCTGGGGTGGTATGATGAGGCGGTGGCCCTCTATCAGGATCTGCTGGAAATAAAAGAAGACCATGACACTCTGCTGATGCTCGGAACGCTGTATGCGCAAAACAAGGAATACGATAAAGCCCAAAAAATACTTAATCGCCTCATTGACCTGGAGGGTGATTCCTATTTGGCCCATTACTACCTGGCAAGGTTGTATCTGGAGTTGCAGTTTTATGATAAGGCGGCTGTGTCATATGAAAAAGCGTTGGAGCTCAACTGGTTTGAAAGGATGGCTTATGAGGTGGCAGAATTTTATGAAAATCGCGAGGAATATGAAAAGGCTATCCTTATCTACAATAAAATCATTGAGGAAGACGAATCAGCGGATATGGCAAAGACAAGGCTGGTCAATCTTTACCTGATCATTGAGGAGAATGACAAGGCCCTGGAACTGTTGCGTGAATTAAGAACAATTCTGCCGGAATCCAATAGTGTTGACATCACAATCAGCCGTATTCTCATGGGCCAGGAAAAATATGATGAAGTTATCATGATCCTGGAGGATGTTCTGCAAACCAATCCGGAGTTGACGGTTGTGCGCTATCTGCTTGCGATGGCGTATTATAAAAATAGTAATAACCCCAAGGCAGTACAGCAGTTAAAAATTATTCCTGTAGAATCGAATCTCTATGAAGATAGTATTTTTGTTCGGATCAGGATTTTGACTGAGACTGATAATCTTGCAGGGGCTATTGATTTGCTGGAGCAGCAGGTTGGGAATGCTGCTACCAGAAAGCCAAATTTCTATATGCTTCTGGCTTCACTGTACAGGGAAAATGAAGATATTGGACAGGGAAAGAAAATCTATGAGCAGGCACTGAAATTATATCCTGAGGATGTGGATATTCTGTATAATTATGGAATATTCCTTGAAAAAATTGGGGAAAGTGATGAAGCCATGGCCAGGATGCAGGAAGTAATTGTTCTTCATCCTGAAAATGGTGCAGCCCTGAATTATGTGGGTTACACCTGGGCGGACAATAACCTTAACCTTGACAAGGCCCTTGAGTATATAATGAAGGCCGTGGAACTCATTCCCGATGACGGTTATATAAGGGATAGTTTGGGCTGGGTTTATTTTAAAATGGGAGATCTCAGGCAGGCAATCATAGAGTTGGAAAAAGCTTCTGAGATGGTAGAAAACGATCCTGTGGTCAAGGAACACCTGGGTGATGTATATCTGGAGACTAATCAACTTGAGAAGGCGCTGGCTGCTTATGAAGCGTCCTTTGAACTGTATGAGAAAGAGGAAAAGAAAAATAACATAACCGACAAGATTAATGCGCTGAAATCCAGGGGCATACAGTGAGGAGATTTTCAAGTTACGCTTTCCCCTGTTTTGTATTTTTGTTATCAGTTCCCCTTTTTTTTCTTCAGGGTTGCGCAAGACCTCTATTGCAAACCTTTCCTGCCAGTGAACAAGAGATACAGTTCGCAGCATTAGCTTTTACAAAATATAAGCAAATATACCAGGATGAATGTGCTTGCTGCCTTGATGCCGAGGTAGATGCGGCAGTTTCTGTATCTGGCTGGTTCAGCAATCATACAGGGAAACTGTCAGGCTATTTACAGGCCATGGAGCCGGGCAATATCAAGTTTGTTGCACTCAATCCTTTAGGGCAGCCCATTCTTATTCTTTTGACCAATGGGAGAATATTCAAAATCCTGAATGTTTTAGAGGGTAAAGCATATATAGGCTCAGTGAATTCAGAAACTTTCAAAAAGTTTGCACCGCCAGGTTTTGATCCTGAGTTTTCTTATTACTGGCTCACAGGAAGATTCCCACCTGGAGATATAGATATCCTGAAAGTCAGGCGGGACAAAGAGCAGAATGGTTACTGGCTGCAAGTACGGCATGAGCAGTCAGGTCTTGACAGTATGATCCTGTTTGACCCGGAGGAATCGGTGGTGTTGCGGCATATAATATTGAGTGACAGAGGTGATCACCTTGTGGACCTGGTATATGAGGATCATCAACCTGGATATGTGGAAAAAAAACATTTGGCAGAGAACGATCAGGAGAAGATTGACACTGTCGACTCAGGTAAAGAGCGCTGCAAAATCCCAACAAAACTCAGTTTCTCCTCTAACTCTGGAGCTGAGAAAAAAATAGATATGAGACTCTTTTCATTTATACCTGGTGCTGAGTTTTCTCCAGATGATTTTGAATTGGAAATACCGGATAACCTGGAACAACTGATAATAAAATAATTGTAATTTTAAGCATATGAATGTCGTGGATAATAAAGGTGCGGAAGATATTGGCAAACTTCTTGCCCATGTGAAGAAGCCAAGCAGGTATGTTGGCAATGAATTCAATGTATTCAGGAAAGACTGGGATTCTGCTGCCCTCAGGATAGTTTTTGTATTTCCGGACCTGTACGAAATAGGTATGTCCCATCATGGTCTGCAAATTCTCTATTCTGTCATAAACTCACAGGATGGTTTGTTGGCAGACAGGGCATATGCACCTGACAAAGATTTAGAGGAACTTCTCCGGAGTCGGGGAAGAATGCTTTTTGCTGTTGAGTCCCGAAGGGTTTTGGCTGATTTTGATATGATCGGGTTCACCCTGCCGTATGAGCTCTGCTATACCAATATCCTGACAGTACTTGATCTAAGCGGCATTCCTTTACGGGCTGCGGAGCGTGATGATTCCCATCCATTTGTCATTGGTGGCGGCTCAGGGAGCTTCAATCCCGAGCCGGTTGCAGATTTTTTTGATGCAATTCTTCTGGGCGATGGCGAGGAGGCTGTCCTTGAAATTGGTTTAGTTTTAAAAACGGCAAAGCAATCTCATTGGACCAGGCTCGTAACCCTTGAGAAGCTCACTGAAATTACCGGTGTCTATGTGCCGCAATTCTTTAAACCTTCCTATAACGCGGCAGGAGAACTTCTGGCAGTTAAGTCCCTGAAGAAAGGCTACGAGAAGGTTCAACGGTGTATTCTCCCTGATCTTGAGACATCTCATACCCCGGAAAAGCCGTTGGTGCCTCTGGTGCGGATTATACATGACCGTTTAGGTATTGAGGTGGCCCGTGGCTGTACCCGGGGCTGCCGATTCTGTCAGGCTGGAATAATTTACAGGCCGGTACGCGAGCGGACTGCAGACCGGGTGGTTGAACTGGCAGAAAAGGGTATGGCTGCAGGAGGGTTTGATGAACTTGCACTGCTCTCTTTATCAACAGGCGATTATTCATGCCTCACACCGGCGCTTGGTCGTTTAATGGATACTTTCGTGAAAGATTATGTATCTGTTTCTATGCCTTCCATGCGTGTTGGCACTCTGACACCTGAGATCATGAACCAGATCAAGCGGGTAAGAAAAACCGGGTTTACCCTTGCCCCTGAAGCAGGTACAGACCGGCTTCGCAAAGTCATAAACAAGGGAATAACAGAAGAAGATCTGCTGGAAACCTGTAAAGATGCCCATGCACTTGGATGGAAGCTGCTGAAGTTTTATTTCATGTTCGGCCTGCCGACGGAGACGCTTGAGGATGTAGCGGCAATTACTGACCTCGTGCGAAGAGCCGCCCAGACATCTGCAGACAGGCGTCTGAGTATAAATGTCAGTGTGGCAACCTTTGTGCCCAAACCCCACACACCGTTTCAGTGGGAGCCGCAAATTTCAATCGAAGAGGCCTATGCCAGGATTGATCTGTTGAAAAAGAGTATGCCCAGGGGGAACTATAAATTAAAATGGAATGATCCCCGGCTGAGTTTCCTCGAAGGTGTCATGTCACGGGGGGACAGGCAGTTGTCCAGGCTTATTGAGGAGGCGTGGCAGCAAGGAGCACGGCTTGATGCCTGGACTGAGCATTTTGATTTGAATATATGGCAGAAGGCCGCTGAAGCCTGCAATATCGATCTTTCTCAATATTTGCGGCGGCGTGAGTTCTCTGAAACACTTCCATGGCAGCACCTGAATACCGGTGTTGATGAAGAATTCCTCAGGGCTGAACTGGCAAAGTCCCTGACAGGGGATTATACTCCGGACTGTCGCGTACACGGGTGCCAGAAGTGCGGCGCGTGCGATTTTAAAGAAGTCATGCCCGTGGTCCAATGCAAACTTAAAAGCTCTGATGAATCTGCAGAAAAAGAAGAAAGTATCAAAATTGTCGCCGATGTAAACCAGGAAACTTCTGTGTCCCACAGTACCACGGTAAAAAAAGTGGCTGAGCAGGTTGTGGTCCATCACTGGTATCGCCTATCCTATGCCAAGCAAGGAGATGTCAGGTTTTTAAGTCATCTCGAACTCATGCAGGTTTTCTTTCAGGCCTTTAGAAGGGCAGGGGTGAAACTGCATCATACCCAAGGGTTTAACCCGGGGCCCAAAGTCTCTTTCAGCCCCGCCCTCCCTGTTGGGACTGAAAGCCTGGCCGAGTACCTGGATATTGACCTTGTTGAAGTAATTTCGGATGAAGCTCAATTATTGCATAATATCAATGCACAGCTTCCCACAGGCCTTACCATTCAGTCAAGTACGGATGTTCCTGTCAAAAAAGGTTCTGCTGCTATGAAGAATCGTACCTGTTATCAGATACGTTTTGATCAGGACCTTTCAGGAGAAGACAGGGAAAAACTGGAAAATTTCATGAACAGTGAGAGTTTGACTATCTCAAAGTTAAGGAAAGGCAAAAAACATGTAATGGACGTTAGAAAACAGGTGGAGAGCCTAGTCGAATCCGGGAATGGCAGCCTTGAGATGGTTTTGTTGAGTGAAGAAGGAAAGGCTGCAAGCAAACCCGTTGAAATCCTCAAGGCAATACTCAATTTAACTGATGAGCAGAGCCTTGACATGGGTATCCTTAAGGTCTGGAATAAATCTGTTCAATAAAGAATAGGCACAGGCATAGCAATTTTATCAGCATACGAAACTGCTGATGATTGTCGTCATACGATAGTACGAGACAACGATTGACAGATAAGTACAGAATTAATCTAACTTTGGGTAAATACCCCGCGGCTTGCCGCGAGTAAAAGTACCGAACAAAAGGTTTTGATACCCCGTAGCTTGCTGCGGGGAGATTCATTCTTTTGCCCTTTTCTTTTAATTCACAATTCAAAACGTATAATTGATTTCCTCACCCCTCAGACCTCACATCTCATGCCTCTCGCCTCACGCCTCAGACCTCACACTTTACACCTGTACCATGAAGGACATTAATCCCTTATTGTTTTGCACCTCCGCCTATTTGCAACGTAACTTTTTCCTGGATTTTTACCCCTCACCCCTAGCTCCTCACCCTCACGCCTCAAATCAAAAATATTGACACAATTAAAACGATCGTTTAAATCAAACGTATGAAATGTTTAATCGGTAGTTTATTAGATAAAGGCAGAGTGTAATATGGGAAATACAGACACCAAGAAATGCATTTTAGATGTGGCGGAAAAACTTTTTGCCCGGCAGGGTTTTCATGCAACTTCCATGCGCATGCTGACGAGCGAGGCCAAGGTGAATCTTGCGGCTATAAATTACCATTTCGGTTCCAAGGAAGAGCTGATTAAATCTGTAATGGAGCGTCGTATACTCCCATTAAATAAGATACGGATCGAAAGACTTCAGCGTATTAAAGACATTGCTTCTGCTGAGGGGCATGTGCCTGATATAAGGGAGGTTCTGCTTGCATTTATTGAACCTACCTTTGCATTCAAAGAATCCGGAATCGGTGCGCAGGATTTTATTTCCCTGATTGGTCGCGCCTTTTCTGATCCAAAGCCTACGGTGCGAAAATTATTTATGGAAATGGTAGGGCCGGTATTTCAGCTTCTTTTTGAACTCCTTTGTGATTCTTTACCCTCTATGCCAAAGAATATCGTTTTGTTGCGACTCCACTTCATGCTTGGAGCCATGGCCCATCCAATGAATATGAGTCAAATGTGTCAATTGATTCCAAATGGAACAGCAATCAAAATGGATTCTGTTTCCTTAACAGATGAATTTGTCAATTTTGTCACAAAAGGCATGGAAGCCCCGTTATGAGCAAGCTAATAAATACTGTTTTTATTGTGTTGTTACTGAATGTGCTTATTGGCTGCAGTGTACACAAACCCATATCACTTGAACCTGGTCCCGTTCCTGAAGCGTATCTTGAAGAAAAAAAGGAAACGCTGGTGAGAAAAATTGGCGGTAGGTGGTGGGAACAGTTTGAGGACAAAAAACTTAATAGTTTGATGGAGGAAGCACTGGTTAATAATCTTGACCTGGAGCAGGCATATGCCAGACTTGACCAATTGGAGGCAATTTACCGGACAGTTGATTCACGGCGCAAACCATTTCTCAATCTCGGCGGCACGGCAAGCCGTGATAAACAGTATACTTCTATGGGTGATACACTTGGAAACACATACCGTGTTTCAGTCAATGCAGGCTATGAAGTGGACCTTTGGCAGAAGCTCAAAAATCAAAGTAAGGGGGCCTGGCTTGATACACTTTCTGCACGGGAAAATATCAAAACATTATATATCAGCCTGACTGCCCGGTTGGCGGATCTTTATTTTATTGCTTTAGAACAGCGCGCCCAGATGCAACTATTGAATACGATCATTGCTTCCTATAAAGATACTGTGGAACGCATCGAGTTTCGCTATCAGCTGGGTCAGTCCGCTGCTCTGGAGATTTATCAGGCCAGACAGGAACTGGCAGTTGCCAGGCAGCGGGGGCCAATATTTGAAGGAAACCTTGCCAGGACAGAACATGCAATAGCGGTCCTGGTAGGCCGTTTGCCTGAAAACAATATTGCCGGAAAACTGACATCGTTACCCGATGTCGGGACAATATTCAGTGCCGGGCTGCCCGCAGACCTGCTGCAGAGAAGGCCTGATATTGAAGCGGCGTTTATGCAGGTGAAAGCTCAGGATGCCAGGCTTGCAGCAGCAATAGCTGACAGGTTTCCAGCTTTAAGCCTTACCGGGGCTTATGGAGTGTCCTGGTTTGATTTTGGCTCGATGACCAACGGTACCTTCTGGAATCTTCTGGCAAGCGCCGGCCAACCAATTTATGACGGTGGCCGCCGCAAGGCAGAGGAGGAGCGTAACCGTGCCGCTCTCCGTGAGGTTGTTGCTAATTACCGCCAGACAGTCCTTAAAGCTTTTCAGGAGGTGGAAGACGGGTTGTCTGACAACCGGTCAGCGGAAGATCGCTTTAATCTTCTCAGGGAACAGGAGTCTGTTTCAAATGCCAATGTGCGGGTAGCGCGGGAAGGATATTATAACGGTATAAATGACTATCTGCCGGTATTGATTGCCGAACGTCAGTATTTTGATGTGCAGATCCTGGTTATCTCCGCTCATCGCCAGCTCGTTTCAGACAGGGTCAGCCTGGTTCGAGCCCTTGGCGGAGACTGGATGGAGGAATACATTTTAGAGAATAAGTCGGCGGACAATGCCGTAAAATAAGTAAGAATAAACACGTACTTGCAAATATGAATTCCAAGGCCAAACCGGCTGGGGTCTAAAAAAGGAAAAATCCATGGGTGCCAAACAGAAAGCAATCAAAATAATCCTGCCAATAATAATTCTGCTGGTTGGTATTATTGTTATGCGATCTTTAATAGTTAACCGACCAGTACCGCAAAAGCAGGCCAGGGTGAACCCGGGCGCCCTGGTGAAGGTTATTAAGGCTGAAAAACAGGACAGGCAGTTAAAAATTTTTGGTACTGGAACGGTTCAGCCCGAACAGGAAGTGACCATTACCCTGCAGGTTAACGGAGTGATTAATAAGGTTGCTCCAGGATTCACCGCAGGGGCATTTTTCCGGAAAGGTGAACTGCTTTTTGCAGTGGAATCGATTGACTATGAACTTGCTTTAGATCGGGCCAAGGCATCTTTGATTCGGGCGGAGAATGAGATTACCATTGTCGAGAGCAAGGCAGCGGTAGCCCGGCAGGAATGGGAACGGTTGAAACTGAAAGACCAGAAGGAACCAAACCCGCTGATTGTATATGGGCCGCAATCCGAGGATGCCAGGGCAAACCGCGATGTTGCCCTCGCCAACCTCAAACAGGCAGAGCTTGATTTGCAGCGCACGAAGATTAGAGCACCCTTTAATTGTCTTGTACGCTCGGAGGAAGTCGGTGAAGGCAAGTATGTTAGAGCCGGCAATAATGTGGCAATGGTTGCAAGTGTTGATGCAGCAGAGATAGTCGTTCCCCTGCCTCTTGATGACCTGCGATGGTTGTCAATTCCCAGGCAGGGAAACTCTGAAAAGGGATCGACTGCCACGGTCCGCCTTGATTTAGGTGGAAAAATGTATCAATGGCAGGGGCATCTGGTTCGTTCCCTCGGAGAGGTGGACATGAGAAGCCGCATGGCCCAGGTAGTGGTCAGGGTAGAAGACCCATACAAATTACTGGCTGAAGTAAATACACAAAAGTTAAGCCTTGAGTTGGGTATGTTTGTTGAGGTCGTTTTTCAGGGAGAAACATTGACAGATTTGACGGAGATACCCAGGGCTGCATTGCGGGAAGATTCTACGGTATGGATTATGGACAGCGACCAGAAGTTAAAGATAACTCCTGTGGAAATTATCCAGCAGCAAAAAAATACAGTGTTGATAGGCAGCGGACTCGACAATGGCGACCTGGTTATTATGACAACATTGCCAGGTGGTACGGACGGTATGAAGCTTCGTTCAGTAAGTGAAGGAGAGTCCCGGTGAAAGATTCGATAAAATGGATGGCCCATAACCATGTGGCCGCCAACCTGCTGATGATGATGTTTGTCATCGGCGGCCTGATCCTGGGCTTTTCTATCAAGCAGGAAGTCTTTCCCGAGATAAACCTGGATATGGTTCAGATTTCCGTGGCCTATCCGGGCGCCGGCCCTGACGAGGTTGAAGAGGGCATCATCCTGCAGATCGAAGAAAATATCAGCGGGCTGGACGGTATCAAGGAGATCACTTCGGTTGCTGCTGAAGGGGTTGGAACTGTCACGGCGGTAATCAGAGAAGGCGAGGATGTCGACCTTGTGCTGCAGGATATCAAGAGCGAAGTCGACCGGATAATCACCTTCCCGGGAGATTCGGAAAAGCCGGTGATCAGCAAGGTCTTGAACCGGCAGGAAGTGGCTTCACTTGTTGTATATGGCAACGTTCCTGAGCGCACACTGCGGGAGCAGGCCGAAGCCATGCGTGATGAACTTCTGGCCATGGATGAGATAACCCAGGCTGAGCTCGGTGGCGTCCGTCCTTACGAGATATCCATTGAAGTTAACGAACAGAACCTGAGACGTTATAATCTGACCCTGGATCAGATCGCCCAGCGTATCCGCCAGGCTTCTCTTGATCTGCCGGGCGGCTCGGTGAAGGCAGCAGGGGGTGAGATTCTGCTCCGCACCAAGGAACGGCGCTATAGTGGCGACGAATACGGTGACCTTATAATCCTGGTTAATCCGGATGGCAGCGAAGTAAAGTTAAGGGACATTGCGTTTGTACGGGACGGTTTTGAGGAAACGGACGAATATGCCATGTTCAACGGTATGCCTGCAGCCATGGTCTCTGTATTCAGGATTGGGGATGAGAAGCCCACCGTTATTTCGGATGTGGTCTACGAATATATGCTCCAAAAGAGGGAGATGCTGCCGGAATCAATCCAGGTGGATGTGGGTAATGCTTGGCATTCCAATTTCTTTTCTGGGCGCCCTGGTGATTATGCCCAGCCTGGATGTTTCCATTAATATGATTTCTCTGTTCGCCTTTATCATGGCCCTGGGCATTGTGGTGGATGATGCTATCGTGGTGGGTGAGAATATATTTGAACATCGGCAGCTGGGCAAACCTTACTTGAAAGCTGCTGTTGACGGTGCCCGCGAGGTGGCAGTACCGGTGACCTTCTCTATCCTGACCTCTGTTGCCGCTTTCATGCCCCTTGTTTTTGTTGAGGGCGTTATGGGGAAATTCATTCGGGTTATTCCATTGGTGGTGATTTCCATCCTTCTGGTCTCCCTGGTCGAGTCCCTGTTTGTTCTGCCGGCGCATCTCAGCCTTGGAGGCAGGAAGTTAGAGAAAATGACCAAACCTTCTCCAGCTGACAGGATACGAAAATATACAGTCGGAGGATTGGCCCGTTTTATTAAAGGACCGTATCAGCGTTTCCTGAAACTGTGCCTGGAATTCCGCTATGTTTCAATTGCCGCAGCCATTGTAATTCTATTACTGACCATCGGCATTACTAAAGGCGGTATTGTCAAATTCAGTTTCATGCCTGAAGTGGAAGGCGACCTGATCAAGATGGACCTGCAGATGCCAAGGGGCACCCCTATTGAACAGACTGCTGCTGCCCATGACTTTATTGTCGAAAAGGGCAGACAGGTGGTTGCCGATTATGACCGCGAAAGGGGGGTTGAAGAATCAACCCTACGACAACTTTATTCAGTCGTAGGAAGTACAATTGCCCAGGGTGGACCAGCAGGTGGCAGTGCTAATTCAGGCGCCCACCTTTCCAATGTCGCCATGCTTTTGACTCCCAGCGAAGAGCGCCAATATCCAGCCTCGGAAATTGCCAAACGTTGGCGCCAGGAGGTTGGTGAAATCACCGGGATTGATTCCCTTTCTTTTTCCTCTAACCTCTTGCATATGGGTGCCAATGTGGATGTGCGTTTGGCCCATGACGATTTTTCAACGCTGGTGCAGAGCGCCAAACGGCTGAAAGAATTTTTGACCCAGTATCCGGGTATAAACGATATTAAAGACACCTATCCGGAGGGAAAAAAGGAGCTTAAAATCAGGCTGAAGCCGGCGGCACGTACCCTTGGCATAACCGAAGAAATCCTTGGACGGCAGATACGTGCTGCGTTTTACGGTGCGGAAGCCCTGCGCTTGCAAAGGGGCAGGAATGAGGTCAAGGTGATGGTTCGCTACCCTGAGGAGGATCGCAAGAATCTCTGGAATTTTGAATCCATGCGCATCCGAACGCCGGACGGCGGTGAGATCCCCCTGCAGCAAGCCGCTGATATCAGCGAAGGAAGAGGATACAGCGTCATCAACCGGGCCGACCGTAAGAGGGTTACCAATGTAACTGCCACTGTTGACAGCAATAAGGCTAATGCCCAGGAAATCCTTGCAGACCTGCAGAAGACCATTCTTGCTGAGCTGACAGCTGATTATCCTGGACTCACCTACGACCTGGAAGGTGAGGAAAAAGAACGGCAGGATTCCATGGCCAGTATGGGAAAAGGTTTCATTTTGGCGCTCTTTGCCATGTATGCCTTGCTTGCCATACCGTTTAGAAGTTACAGCCAGCCCTTTCTCATTATGGTTGCCATACCTTTTGGCATGGTTGGCGCTGTTATCGGTCATCTTATCATGGGTTTCAGTCTAAGCATGCTGAGCATCTTCGGGATCGTGGCGCTGTCCGGGGTAGTTATCAACGATTCACTGCTGCTGATTGATCAGGTGAACAGGAACAGGCGCGAGGGTCAGGATTTATTTCAGTCGGTTATTAATGCCGGCGTTCGCCGTTTTCGGCCGATCCTGTTAACTTCCCTGACCACCTTTTTCGGACTGATGCCGATGATTTTTGAAACCAGCGTCCAGGCCCAGTTTCTTATTCCCATGGCCATCAGCCTTGGTTTCGGTATTATGTTTGCCACCGGTATAACCCTGCTTCTGATCCCAACTCTTTATATGATCCTGGAAGATTTTCGCAAACTTGTTGGTTTGAACGAGATGGCGGTGAATAATATTGAAGATTTGAGAAATTGAAGATTGAAAATTATCAGTAAACAAAACTTGTTGATGATTCTTTGGTAACGGATCAATCGTTGGTTTGTTTCGTTAACCTACAAACAACTCAATGATTATCAACATACGAAACTGTTGATGATTGGTAGGTATACAGAAAATTTGTGGTAGAAAATCTTCAATCTTCGATTTTCAATATCAAAGCACCTCACACCTCATGATTTACCTTGCGTCCCGTGCCTTTTGCAATCTTCAATCTTCAATTTCTCAAATCTTCAATTCTTCTCACATTTAAGTTTGCGGTTTGACAAACTTTATAGTAATGATTTGTCTACGTTTGTTGATGGTTTACAGCTAAAAAGTGCTAATGATAAGGAGAGAGTATGAGTCAGAAAAAGATTATCCTTCGCGAAGATCAAATGCCCAAGCAGTGGTATAATATTTGCCCTGATATTCCAAATGGTATGCAGCCGCCGTTAGATCCGGGAACAGGTGAACCTATTGCGCCTGAAAAACTTGCCGCAATTTTCCCTATGGGACTTCTCGAACAGGAGATGAGCCCCAATCGTTGGATTGATATTCCGGACGAGGTCAGGGAAATTTATTCCATCTGGCGGCCCGCACCTTTGGTCAGAGCTTTCAAGCTGGAACAGGCATTGGGAACCAAGGCAAAGATATATTATAAGAATGAGAGTGTTTCTCCAAATGGCAGCCATAAGCCAAATAGCTCAGTACCACAGGCCTATTATAACAAAAAGGAAGGCATAAAAAGGCTTGCCACCGAGACCGGTGCCGGCCAATGGGGAAGTGCCCTTTGCTTTGCAACCAATAAGTTCGGTCTTGAATGCAAGGTTTACATGGTGCGGATTTCATTTGATCAGAAACCGTATCGTAAGACAATGATGCAGACTTTTGGCGGTTCGGTTGTTGCCAGTCCGAGTCCTGATACAAATACCGGCCGGGCCTATCTTGAGAAAGACCCCAATACCCCAGGATCACTTGGGCTCGCTATTAGTGAGGCCATTGAAGATGCGGCAACGACAGAGGGAACAAATTACTCTCTGGGATCTGTTCTGAACCACGTGATTCTGCACCAGACGATCATCGGCCTGGAAGCTAAGAAGCAAATGGAGATCGCCGGTGATTATCCGGATGTTGTGGTTGGCTGCTGTGGTGGCGGTTCCAACTTTGCCGGTCTGGCAGTACCCTTTATTGCTGATATGCTTGATGGAAAGAAAACACGTTTTGTTGGAGTTGAACCTGCCTCATGCCCAACCCTGACCAAGGGAAGACTGGCTTATGACTTTGGTGATACAGGCCAGACTACTCCTCTTCTCAATATGTACACACTTGGTCATGATTTTGTTTCTCCAGGAATACACGCCGGTGGCTTGCGCTATCACGGCATGTCACCGATAGTCAGTGCCCTTGTTCGGGAAAAAATTATTGAACCGATAAGCGTACACCAGATGGAGTGTTTTGAAGCAGGTGTGCTGTTTGCCAGGACCGAGGGTATTATCCCTGCCCCGGAAACATGTCATGCAGTGCGCGGTGCAATCATTGAGGCAACGCGAGACTTGAATGATCCCAAAACGATCCTTTTCAACTTCTCGGGTCACGGCCTTCTCGATCTCTCAGCATATGAGCAGTATTTCGCTGGAAATCTTCATGATTATGAGTATCCGGCTGAAGCGATAGAAGAGTCTATGAAGCATCTTCCACAGCTATAGTAATGTTTTTTAATGGGGACAGATTTCAAATCTGTCCCCGATGAGTAAAATATGTTAATTTTTGAGGCGGCAGGAATTTCCCTGCCGCCTTATTTTTTGAAGAATGAAGTTGGGTCC